>CAMEMA010000056.1 GCA_945926705.1 uncultured Clostridia bacterium | reverse complement strand
AATTTGTTATTTACCTCAGCAGTTGCCGCTTCATTTGCATTTGCCTTATCACATGCGCTTTTGATTGCTCCTGTGACAGTTCCGTCTGAATAATGTGATATATCAGTTGTGCCAAGTATTTTATACAAGTATCTTATATTTTTAAACATAGTAGATATCTTACTGAACAAGCTTCGTTGCTCCTCTTTACTTGTCAACAGTTCAACCTCCGACCAAGTAGTAGGATTTTTGTCATCCGCAGAATCGAATGTAGTATAACTTTTTGCAGTATCTACTTTAGTTGGCGTTCCGGAAAATGTTTTTCCATTCCTTTTAAGTATAGGCAAAAATATCACTCCTTTCTTAAATAATCATTTAAAAATATAGTTTCCATAAATATAACATTCGGTTGTTTCACTTTTTTATAAAGAGAAACATTTCCGGATTTATAAATCCACAAGCTAGCAATTTGATGTTAATAAAAACGATTCCTTATATTCATTATAATGGATTTACCATCTAAATCAACAAAATACAGAGACATTCTTTAAGGAATGAAATCGTTTCCATCTTATCCTTTGATACAGAAAGCGGGGCGAACACCAAGAGAGTAACCAGCGTGATAGTAGGACGCATGACCGTGGCCGGCGACAAAAGCGAAATGAGCGGCGGATACTACGTCTCTCAACCACCAGTGATTTTTATTATGAGCTCTGCTATGGTCGTGAGAGAAAAGATGGAACTGTCCGTTACCACTTGCGACATTGTAACCATTACCGTCATGTGCTCCCCATGCGACAGAACCATATACCATAACTTCGTTCATAAGTTCTACTTCCGAATCGAACCAAGCCCAACCGGAAAGTTTACCGTCAACGGTTGCATTTACTAACAACTCTCTATGTTTCAGTACATGACCGCTGAAAGCCGCCTTAATAGTAGTCTTCGCCTGTTCGAGACCTTCTGTGTACATTTTAGAACCAACATAACCGCCAGTAGTGACATTCGTATCGTTCATAACGTGATTGTAGAGACAAGTATCGGGAACGATTACTGCATGGTGAGTAGTACAAGAGCTATCACCACAATTAAGGAAGTAATCGAAATCTGCGATTCTCCAAGTTACACCGTTGATTACCCAGTAGTCACCGATGTACAGATCATCAAACGTACCAGCGGAGATGGCAGCATACTGTGCTTCTGTGACAGAAGTACCGAGATTCTTACCTCTGTATATCGCATTGTGGGACCCTGCTCCTTGGTAACTGATTTGAACCAAATTGCTATTTAGATTTTCTAAACTTTCATTCGTCTTTTTATCAGCAGCAAACAGTTCGTCAAGTGCTTGTTGAGAGTTAGTAGCAGTAGAACCAGAAGTGGAACCATCAAACCCAACCTCTTCCGCGGTAACAGCAATATCGGAGTCATAAATGTAATAATTCTTTCCGTCTGAATTCTTAGATTCAGGTAATGCATCATACTCTGCTTGAGTGAGGTCTACATCTCTCCCCATTATTTTTCTTATCAGATGGAGTAAACCTTCTTTATTGAGATAATCAAATATTTGCATCTGCTACCTCCTTACCACGCAGCAAACATAGCATCTATCTCCGCTGTAGTTATTGGTACTATTTGCTCTGCTTTGACATAGCTAGACAAATCAATAGTCGTGCTTCCAATGAACTCCCATTTATCATTCACCCATACATATTCGTCATAGGCATTGGGTTCTGTTGCACCTTCTCTGGTAACAAAATAAAAAGTACCTTTCTTACCAGTCTCAGGAAGTTGTGTTACAACTTGTAAATCAATTCCGGTTATCCCAGATAATGCAGTATTGATTGCATTCTGTACAAAAGCAGTATTGGCAATCTGTAAGCTGTTTGTCCCAGGAAGTGCGGTGGGTGTCGTAGGAGTTCCTGCAAGCTCAGGACTTGTTGCATTTGCTTTCTTCTCTAACGCTGAATAGATTGCTTGACCTTGTACAGGATTGGTTCCACTAGACGTAATAATTGTATCAACAATAACTTTTGTAGCTTCAGCTGCAATCCCGTCTAACTTTGCTTTCATCTCATTTGTAAAATCGTTAGAAGAAAGTCCTTTTCCAATTTCTTTCTTCACATATTCCTCTAAATATCCTTTAGTCTTATCTCTTATTGTCGTAATTACATACAATAATCCGGCTTTATCATTAAAATCATAAGTTGTTGCCATTTGTTATATCCTCCTTACCAATTTTTAAACATATCAGCAATCTCTGTTAAAGGTATTGCGGATATGCCAATTTCTTCTGGTGTGTATGTGGGTTTTATAGGTTGTTTAGCCCAATCAGGAACTGTTGGGTCTATCTCGTCATAATTATCATATAGTTCAATACCATTAATACTTGGTTTATTATTTAATTTGCGATAATCTTTTGTTCCACCTAAATTCATACCTGCGTCAATATCGGCAGCCAAATCAATATCATCAACAGAAAATGTAGCATCAAGTTCAATAACTCCGCTATCGTTTAAATCCGCAACAATTTCCATCTCTTTTGGGGTTTTCATTCAATAATTCCCCCTTTTAAGATTCTGTTCATTGTAAATTCTTTTATTGGTGTTGCAAAAACCTGACCTCCGCTCAACAGAATTCTCATTTGTGTTTCTATAATACCAATTTTGAATTTCAAAGTTTCCTCTTGTGTAAACTCGTATTCAATAGTCCTATTATCCTTATTTAATATTAAATCAGTTAATATTTTATTAACGGTATAATTAGAACTATCTTTAAAAGTCATCCAGATTTCTGTTATATCATCAAAATTTAAATCTTCATTTTTGATGTTCCATCTTATAGTAGGAGTTGTGCCTTTATACATATTATACCTCCTTTTGAAAAATTTATAATAAAAATAAACAATTTTCCTTATTTAATATATCAAAATTTCGGGAAAAATATTTATTTAGTTTGTCCATACATTTCAAGAGAGAAATGTTTAATGCAAAGATTTATTTGGCGTGACGGTATCCCCGACCCCTTTCGCCCCAAGTAGGTAGTTGATATTTTTATATAAATAAAAAAGACCTTTAGGCATATCCGCCATAGAGGTCTTAGTAAAATATTAAAAACTAGAATAAAAAGTTAATATCCAATCTTCATCCATGTTATCATTTATATCATATAAATCATACATAGTTTTAACTTTATAATATAAATCAATTAATTTCTTGCCAGCAAAAGCAGAATCGCTAGATGCGGGATTAAAATATTCACGATAAAAAGTTTCGATAAATTCTTGCGGATATCCATAACTATCATAATAGGAAACTTTATTATCTCCAAACTTCAAAAGCTTTTTTGCAATAGGAGTAATTTCTTCCAAAAGTTTCTTTAGAATTTCTTTATCAAGAATAAACTCATAACAGAAATTTTTATTAACTTTTCCATTTTCTCTAACCCATCTATCAAGTTCATAAAAATTTCTGAAATACCCCAATTCTAATTGTGTTTTAGTTTTCTTATTTGTTAAAACAAAACCATTATCAAGTCCCATTTCCGCCCCTATACTACTCTGTTACTTCTTCATCTCTTGTTAAATTAATCTTTGCCAAATCTCTTAAATACTTCTGCTCAGCTACTGTTCTTGCATTTGCTTCAAACATATGAACAGGGATATTGCTACGATAACTTCTCTTACTTCTCTTAATGTGCTTAATTCTACTTGCCATTTCTTTTTCCTTCCTTTTTTCTTTATTATATATTTATTATATCATAAAAATTATAAAAAGTCAATAATTTATTATTCTTCTCCTATATAAATTAAATCATCAATATACTTTCTATCTTTTCCTTTAAGAATTGGCATTTCAGTATCAATTCTCCAACCTTTAATTATATTTCCATTTGTTAATGATTGAGGATTTTGATAATTGTCATAAATTACCGCAGTACCTCCTATATTTCCTCATATCGTATGTGACTGGCATCCCAATAATGTTTATCGTCTATCATACTTTGAACGAAAGACTCTTTAATTTCATCAAGAGTTGCATCCGGTTTTTCTTCAAGATATTCTGCAATTTGTTCATCTGAAATTTCTACTGTTTCAAGAAAAGTAATTAATACACTTAATTTAATCATTGATATATGTTCTCCATTCTGTTATAGTTATAATTTTTTTAATTTTCCAATTAATAGAGAGAAATTATCTTCAAATTGAAAGATTAAAGTTATTGTTAGTATACATCTGTGGTTTCTGTATTGATTCTTACAAAATTTATATAAAAGCATTATTTATATTATCGCCTTGCTTTCTTTTTATCTTTACCCCCATTCAATGAGAACCCAAGCACAATCAGGGTTATCTTTATCAGGCTGTACGATAGTCGTTGCATAACCTTTTTTCGCATATAAGTCAGCAATTTCTTGTAAGAAAGACAGAGTAATATATTCATAAAACTTGCAACGATGAGTAATAAAATAACATGTTCCTTCTCGAGCTAGTTTATAAATATTTCTTTCTATCTCTTGAAGATATATCTCCTGTTCTTTTCTAAGAGCTTGTTCTTTTTCTTCTATCGCTTTGCGGGTTATTCTTTCAATTTCATCAATAGAATAATTTTCGGGTTCTTCATTTTTCTGTTGATTTTGCTTTTTTAATTTCCAAAACTTAAACATACTCCGCTACCTCATTTCTTACACCGCCTTGCTTGACGATTTCAATTACAGTATCCTTACGAATAGTTTTATAAATTGTTCCAAATCCAACATCAATATTTATTGTTTTTACTTTTTCCAATTCCTCAATAACCTTATCAATATCATATGAAGTTGGCTGATTCTCAAGAAGATATATCGCATTAGATATGTCCATCTTGCCAGTTAAACTGTGTTCTTCTAATTTTTCTAACACAGCTATCACTTTACTTCTGCTAATTAAATCACTCATTCTCCATCACTCTCCCAGTTAATTTTTTGACCGCAAACTCCACAAAAAATATTTTCTGCTAAAATCACTTCTCTGCGTGTTGCTATTGAACGTATATAACTATTACAAACAGGGCAATAGTAAGCGTCAATGAAACCATATTTACTTGAATTAACAATAGGTTTCTTCGGTATCTGCTTTTCAAGTGCGGATATTGCCAAAATAAGCGATTTCCCACCTGCGGAAGGCAGTATATTTTCTTTTATGTCTTTAATTGCTTCACTCTCTGTCATATTTAATAATCCTGCCTTTCCGCAATTCTCACCCTGCCATTAATTATGGTTAGCATTTTGCATGGGTCTTTATATATTTCTATTTCCATATAAGGAATAATTTCCTTTGCTAACTCATGTGCTATATTATTCAAATTATGCTCAATTACTTTTTCTTTAATTGTTTCATCTTTTAAATACTTATCTTGAATTGCAGTTTTATAGCCAAGTGTTACTAATTTTGCATTACAAACTTCTACCTTTAATGGTTTAAGATAATCTTGCTCTTTCTCAAATTCGCTCCCACAACATTCGCACTTGTATATATTCCCATGTTTAGGTATTGGTATCATTGCATTACAATTAGGACACCTATATCCGTTCAACTCTGCCATATCATCACTCCTTATTATCTATAGGTGGGACATCTACTTGAAAACGTTCACCATTAGCAACTCTATCGTTCCATTCATCTACATAATCACGTATAGTATATCCTCCTCTTGGCTTCCCACCACATAATAAAACATCAAATATTTCTTCATTTGATAGTTCTGGAAACTTACTCATGTATGCACCTCATATTCTTGGATAAATTCTCGAATTTATTTCCAAATTTTAGTTTAGAATCTTAGCCTACTTTTATCATCTGAAGATACATTTTGCGTTGTAATACCAATCTTGCCACAGATGGTTTATAACACTTGTAACACCATCCATGATTTAGCATCTCACATTTGTAATACACAATGGTTTCGTTGGCATTCCACGCTTCTATCCATTCCGTATCAGTATAAAGTTTTCCATTAATATTAAAAATACCGTTCGTAATATTTTTAATCATTGTTTTTCCTTCCCGCTACTTAGTTAAATCGTTATTTAACTTAACAATATTTTCTCGTATTGCGTATTCGCCTTTCTTCTGTATAATTCCCACAATATTCTTTTTTCTTTCCTGCTACGAAACAATAGAAACGGTGTATACAATTATCACATATTTTTATATGGTTTTTATCTTCCGTAACATTAACCATATCGTTATTCTGCATTACTGTTGTTTTCACTATTTCTGCCATTACTTTCGTATCTTTCTTTTTTATATAAATATTATATAATAATTTTTAATAAAAATCAATAGGTAGTTCCTTAGAACTACCCTATCATCTTATATTTTAAACATTTTTTACTGTAGCATACCACTAAGCACCTGATTAGCCACCTTCATATCAACCTTGCCCTTTAAGATTTTCATAAATTTACCCCTGTCAGCCTTAGTTAAAGTCAAGTCAGTATTTTCTACTAAATCTTCAATCATTGCTTTAATTTCAACCGTGTCAGATATTAGCCGAGGTGCGAACTCGTCTATAATAGCCATCTTTGCTCTATAACCTCTCATAAGCTCTTCTCTTTCCGCAG
>CAMEMA010000055.1 GCA_945926705.1 uncultured Clostridia bacterium | reverse complement strand
ATGTATTGTAAAATAAAATCATATATTTCTTGTTGGGTTAAACAGTTTCTCTGAACGTTAGGAGTTTCTATGTTAAAGTATCGTTTTAATTTCATAGCAAATGAATAGCTTATGCTACAATATTCGCAAAACTTGTAAATATCAAAACGATTATTTTCTATAAACTTTTCTATGAGAAATTCTTTGGAAAGATTATTTTTCTCTATGAATTCATTCCTTTTAATTTCATAAGCCTTTTTGATAGCTTCAGAACGTTTTTCTCTATATTCCGGATTTTCATATCGTTTCTTTTGAGCTTCAAAAAGTTTTTCTCTTAACTCAGGATTCTCGTAAGCCTTTTTAATAGCTTCAGAATGTTTCTTTTTTATTTTTGGATTAGATAGAGCTTCTGAAATTTTTTCAGAAATCTTCTTTTTTATTTCTGGATTTTCCCACATCTTTTTTGAAGCTTCAGAACGTTTTTCTCGATATTCCGAATTTTCATAGCGTTTTTTCACTGCTTCAGATTGTTTTTCTCTTAATTCAGAATTTTCCCAAGCTTTTTTGACAGCGTTAGATTGTTTTTCTCTTAATTCAGGATTTTGCCATCGTTTCTTTTGAGCTTCAGAACATTTTCTTCTTAATTCGGGATTTTCATAAGCTTTTTTTGTAGCTTCAGAAGTTTTCTTCCTTTCTTCGGGATTTTGATAACGTCTTTTACCGGCTTTAGAAATCTTTTCTCTGTAGTCAGAGTCTTGCCATCGTTTCTTTCGAGCTTCAGAAAGTTTTCTTTTATGTTCTTCTGATAATATTTTTTTCTTGCTCATTAAAAATTTCTCCAAAATATATGATGTTTATTCTTCATGGATTTTTAAATCTTCCAAAGCATTGTTCTCACCTATGATTCCTTGCTTTTTAGCTTCATCAAATAAGAGCTTACCTATGAATTCATATTCACATTCTAATCTTATGGGATAACCAAATTCACTTATGTCATTTTGTTTCTGTGCAGATATAATTCTGTTTATGATTAAATTCTTATTAGCGTTCTTCAAGTCATCATACAAGGCTTTATTTTCTTCTTGAGAAATAGTAAGTTTCATTTTATATCACCTCCTATATAGTAGTAAAAACAAAAAACAAATTAAATTTACCAATTTTAAGAAAATTGTTACAATTTTTAACAATTATTTACCGGGCTTATAATTCTTAAATAAATAAGTTTGTTCATCATGTGTGCATAAATTAAACCCATTTTCCACATATTTTTCTAAATCAGTCAATATAGTATCTATCAATAATATTTTATATTCGGATTTATCTATATAATCTGTCTTAACCTTTTTTAAAGCAGTTAAAGCGTCATCAAAATCAAGTTCTTTTATATCGGCATGTATGGCTTTAAACTTAGGCATAAAAGTTAATTTGTGTTCACACATTACTTTATTAATCCTCCAAAACGTTTCCTTTTTGTGATAGATTCTCTCAATTTATCCTCTTGTAAAAGACATTCTATTTCTTTTCCGGAATATCCGTGTAATATCAAACCTATATACAGACTTATTCTGTTTGAATATAATTTCGCATACTGCTTTATTCCGGACTGCATTATTACTGCATACTGACCGTTTTGATAATGTATGTTTAAGATTTTTTTATCAGCAAATAAGCTGCTAAACAAGTTCATCCGGCTCATGTTAAAAGGATATGCTTTCAATTAAAAACAACCTCTTTATTAAAATTACTAATTTTAATCGGGTTAAACACTAACCCTCTATTAATTATCTGTTTAATAACAGAATCACTAATTACTTTTCTTGCTATACCTAATGCCCCATTTATGTCTGCATTGATTAACTTTCCTATAGATGATTGAAATAAACCTCTTTTAATTCGTTTACCCAAATACTTATCGTGATGTTCTATAGTTTCACCGGCTAAATGATCTACCTTACTTGTATAGCTTTCTTCAGTTAAAATTACTTTAATAGAATTTTCCTCTGCTTTATATTGTATCTGCTGTATCAAGGTATTTAAAGGAATTAAAGCAAAATTTTGATTATTTTTCTTTCCCATATTTATCTTTTGTTTCCATTCAATATTATGTCCTATAATAATTGTTCCGATCTCATTTTCTAAACAATATCTAATAATATATTTACTTACATGATGAAGATAATTTTGAATAATATTATTTCTTTTTAAAATTATTCTTTTAATATTATTAGATACTCCTTTATTTCCAATGTATGACATATATTTTGCTTTAAGTTTATTACTGTACTGATTAATAGATTTCAATGGTCTGCCATTTATAATGAAAGGTCTTTTACCTACATTATTTATACATGTAGCAAGATTATTAACACCTAAATCAACAGCTATAAAATTATTATAATTTAAGTTTTCATTTTTAATTACCTCCTTTTGATATATTACTTCTATTATATAACAAGTTGCTTCCGGTATTATTCTAACTTGTCGTAATTGTTCTCCCTGCACTTTTGTCTTTAAAGGACTTATAATATTTTTAACAAAATAAATATAATTGTTTTTAATTCGGCACTGCTGATTTGTAAAAACAATTATATTTTTACCGTTTTTATCTTTATACTTAGGTAATTTTGGTTTACTTAAATATTTCTGTGGATTCTTTTTATAATCTTTAATCGCTTTAAAAAAAGATTTCCAATTTTTATAAAGTAACTTTATAACTTGTTGAGCTGTTTGAGCCGGCAATAATTTATAATCCTTTTGATTTCGTTTACAAAACTTACCTGTTAATTCATATTCACTTGGAATCTTATTTGTTTTGCAAAAAGATTGACGAATACAATAATTAGCATAATTATATAAATTTTTGCTTAAAAAACAAATATTATCTAACTCTTTATTAATTAAAATATGTCGTTCAACTCTAATCATTATAAACTCTTTTCATTATCCGGCTCATAAATTATTAACTCTAATTCTACTTTTAAAATTTTATCATTGTGTAACATGCGCTCAAGTTTAAGAATTTCTATGTCTATATAACATTCTTGTTTAAGCAAAAACTTTAACGTATCAAAAGCTTTCTCTTCTATAAGAAATTCTAAAGCTTCCGTGTATAAACTTAATATTTTAATCAATAATGCGGATGTTATTTGATCTTTGATATAAGAACGTTCACCCGTAATGATAATCCTTATCTTCTCATAAACCTCTCTGTTATGTTTAGAACCTATATGTATAACTGATTTCAATAAAGAATTAGCATATAATGCAGACATTATATCTGCTTTATAATAAGCTTTTTTATTCTTATTAATCTTTGCTGTTAATTTTACGAGCTCTAATAATAATTTTTTCATAACCTTTAACTATGATATACTATGTAATAATAAAAACCTTGATACTCTATCATTTTATATCCGCAACAATAATTTTTCATTTGATTTAACAACCAAAATTCCTTTTTAGGATTTAACTTTTTATCACAACAAAATCCTATATCCCAATCATCGAGGTCAAAACCGTTATCCCATAGTTCATTATGGTTTAATCCCGTCAGTTCGAATAATTCTTTTTCGGATGTAAATATAGCACATTGAGTTATCATATTAATAGAATATCAAATATCGGAATTAAAAACCTCCGGATTATCCCGGAGGTTAGTAAAACAACCATAGAGAAATAAAAATGAATAACTATTTCTTTTTAGTTTTCTTTTTAGATTTCAAGCCTAAAATATCGTTAATATCATCAACTATTTGGGGCATGACATCTTCTTCATGACATCTTCTGAAATGTCTTAAACGAGCTTCTTGAAGTTTTCCTGCTTTTTTATCATGAAGTCTTTTAATTCTCTTAGCTACAGCTTTTTTCTTATCATGATAATCTTCAAAAGTTTCTTCTTCGGTATCGTCAAATTCAACATCATGTTCTTTTTCTTTTTCACCGTCTTTGTTAAATCTGATAAGAAGTTCGGTATCTTCATCATCTACGTCTGCAACTACTCTACCTTCATCATCTGTATCAAGTTTTACGGAATCCAAAGCTGTTGAGAATTCTTCTCCGTCATCGTAATCATCAAGTTCATCAGACAATGCAACACCATCTTCAAGATCTTCTACGTCTTTTTCAAACTCGTCATCTTTGTATTCATCATCTTCGACTTCTTCAAAATCATCGGTTTTTTCAAATTCTTCAAAGTCATCTTCATCATCTTCAAACAAACCGTCAAAATCGGATTCGTCATCGGGAGCTTTAATTTTGGTTTGATGTTTTACTTCTGCTTCGTCAAAGTCTGTTTCTTCAAAGTCATCGGTGTATTCTTCAACATCATCTTTGTAACGGCCTTTTCCGAATTTTCTGCGGCAAGCTCTTTTAAATCTTCTACGATCGTCTTTCTTAAATTCTTCTGCTTTCTTAGTCAATCCGTCAAGGTCAGATTCATCATCAGGAGCTTTAATTTTGGTTTGATGTTTTACTTCCGCTTCGTCAAAGTCCGTTTCTTCAAAATCATCATCTTTGAATTCATCATCTTTAACTTCAATTCTTTTAGGTTCTTCTGGTTCCTCTTCCGGTTCCCCTTCCGTTCCTATCATGTCATTGATAGAAGTTAATGCTGCTTTTGCCGCATCTATCAAGGCACTCGCAGTTTTTTGAGATGACATTAGATCCTCTACAGTCTTGCCATCAAGAAGTTCAGTAACTGCTTTAATGGCAATATTCGCAGTTTCAATAGGATTTCCGTTTGTCATTTCTTCTGTCAATCTTAAGTATTTTCTAAGTACTGACATAAAAATTCTCCTTTAAATACTACTTGGATTTTAGCACAATCAAATAATACTTAATGTACACTATAAGTCAAATTTTGCAATTTAACTTATGTAATAAAAAATAAAACTAGTTTTCCGCTTTCAAAGTTTCTATAATTGATTGTGTATTATAGTCTCTGATATTTCCGTAAGCTTTTTGAATTTTGTAATAAATATCATCAGAATCATCTAGTATAGTATAAAACATTGTGCAGCCTAAATCTAGCTTAAATCTTACACCATGCTCCAATATACTGTCCTGTGTAATAGTACTTGCGATAAAATCATAAGCTCTTACTTTTAGCTTTTCAGGTATCATTTGTTGCCAAATAATATTATTATCCGTTATTTCAGTATTATCAGACCAATTAGGCTCATATTTACCGGACGTTCCTGATTGCATACATTTATACAAATAACTGTTATATACGGTAGGTTGAATTACGTTTCCTTGAGAATAAGCCTGATTTCCCTGCCATGGCAACCACATCAGATCTTCAAATTCCGTGGTAAAATCCCAATTAACTCTCATTCTTATACGTTCCGAAACACGGTCTATAGTATTAGAATCATTGGAAAATACAGTTATTAAAAGATTAGTGGTTACATATCCTGCTTCTAGCTTTACATAATTATTTTCTGCATTTATACTTCTGTAAACGGGAAAAGTCCTACATTGAACAGATTTTCTCTGAGGACTGTCATAACTGTATAAAATCATTATCCAAGGTTTCTTAAGCTTTTCAGGAGATTGTAAAGCGTAGATTTGTTGAAATATAGGTTCATAATCACGGTTAATATCATAGTAAACAGGTTTATCCAAAACAAGGTCGTTAAAATATGGAAGTCTATTTCTGCTATGACTGCTTTAACCGCTTGTGATGTTTGTTCCGAATCTGTTGTCATTTCTTGGCTCGTTTAGTCTTTCTTCTTTTAACTGATGCCCCCGGATTAGGAACCGTTCCCAAATCTGCCGTGGTACCTGCTGTGCTGTATGCTTCGCCTTCTTCAGCTATTCTTATTAATTGCTTTAAATTATTGATATCCAATTTTCCTGCTCCTTAACTGTCGGAACTTGTTGCCGTTCAGATTTCTTATCTTTAAAATCAGCTTTGAAACCTTCTATAACACTTAAAGCTGCTCAACAAGAATCACTTTGTCTTAGTCTTAAATAATCTGTCATAAATTTTTTATCAGTAATATTCATTAGCTCATAAACTCTATATAATAGAATTTTAAGTTTGATTTGTTGTGCCAAATCAGAGCTTTCATATTTATCAAGCCAATCCTCTAAAATATACTGACATTGTAATTTATTAAAGTAATTCATATTAAAAATTAAACCTTATCTGTATCTTCTTTAAGCATGCTTATTCTTCTTGCTATTAATCGGGAGATTTTTGCATTACCGTCTATGCGCATTTGTTCCTTACATTTGTCAAAAAACTCCATAAGAGCATCTACACTATACCTTATGGCTGAATTTTTAAATTTTCCCATTTTAATAGGAGTAAGACCTTTCCAATTTCGTATGCTTCTAACTGTTGATATACACATGTTAAAGTCTTTGGCTATATCTGTTTCAGATAACAAAGTACCGTACTTATTTTTTGCAATCAAATGTCTGATAAAATTAAATAAGTCTTTATCAATAGCACCTTCAACATTAGCTGTCATAAATGAAAAAGAAGTATTATTACTCTTATTAATAACTTTAATTATATTATCTGTTCCGGAAACTTTATATAAGTTATCCTCGTATTCAAAAATTATATCATTTACATCTTTCATGAAATCGCATTCCTCTGTGAACTGCTCCTTACTTTAGCTTGAAGCTTCTCGTTTCATTGGGGGTTTGCCTTTCTTCTCTTGTGAGATTGAGGTCTTACATCCTCTCCGCGAGTGT
>CAMEMA010000054.1 GCA_945926705.1 uncultured Clostridia bacterium | reverse complement strand
CTACACGACGCTCTTCCGATCTCAGAATCCTGTGGGTCAAGGAAATGTACGTCTCCTGTTGCTACTACGGGAATATTGAGTGCTTCTCCTATTTTTATTATTGTTCGATTAAACTCTTGAAGCTGTGTAATTGTTTTCGCTATACCTTCTCTTATCATGAAAGAATTATTTCCGATAGGTTGAATTTCAAGGTAATCATAAATTTTTGCAATTTCTAGAAGATCTGACCAAGGCCTTCCGCCGGTCACAGCTCTGAAAAGTTCTCCTGCTTCGCATGCACTTCCTATAATTAACCCTTCTCGATATTTTTGAAGCATGCTTTTGGGAATACGTGGTTTTTTGTAAAAATAATCAAGATGAGCCATAGAGATTAAGCGATAAAGATTTTTAAGACCGGTTTGATTTTTTACAAGTATTGTCATGTGATGGGATACCGCTTTTTTCGAGTCATTTCCGGAAAGAGAAGTATTTATCTTTTGAATTGAAGAAATATTTTTAGTTTTTTCCGACATATTCAAAAGTTCAATAAAGATATAAGCTAAAGCTCTTGAGTCGTCACACGCTCTGTGGTGGTTGAAACTTGGAATTTTTAAATATTTTGCAATGGTATCGAGTTTATGATTTTTAATACTCATTATGAGCGCACGACTCATTGGTACGGTATCGGCGTAGGTAAATTCAAATTCAAGATTTTCACGTTTTGCTGTTGCTTTTAAAAAAGATACGTCAAAATTGGCATTGTGAGCTATAAGTACCGGTGACTCACCACAAAAATCAATAAATTTTTGTAGAGCTTCTTTTTGATTTGGAGCGCCTTCGAGCATTTTTCTAGTAATTCCTGTAAGCTCTGTTGTTTTTTCTTCGATTGGAATTCCTGGGTCTGCGAATATTCCGAATTCTTCTACAATTTGTCGATTTTTTACTCTTATTGCTCCGATTTCTATTATTTTATCTAAGTTTGCGTTAAGACCTGTGGTTTCAAGGTCAAAGCAGATAAATTCTTCATCGAAATTTCTTTCGGCGTTGCCGGTTACAATAGGTAGCATATCATTTACAAAATAAGCTTCAACACCGTATATGATTTTCATATTTCCGCCGTTTTTATTTATTGAATTTGCAGTATTCATTGCTTCGGGATAAGCTTGTGCAACGCCGTGGTCCGTTATTGCTATAGCGGTGTGACCCCATTCATTAGCTCTGTGGATGAGTTCCGAAGCCGGATTAATTCCGTCCATTGCTGACATATTTGTATGAAGGTGGAGTTCGACACGTTTTTTAGTAGCATTATCAGAAATTTTTGTGGTTTGTATAATATTAATTGACTTAGGACGCATTACAATTTCTTTTTCATACGCATCTTCATTAAGGTCTCCGTATACCAAAACATAGTTACCCTTTTTGAGTTTTTCAGTATATGAACTTTGTTTTTTATTTTCTATTATTTTAACGATGAGAGAACCGGTGTAATTGGTTATATAAAAACTGAAAATAATTTTGGTGCCATCACGTGTTTCATGAGAATCTGTAAAAAATATTTTTCCCCAAACGACTGCAGTTTGCATTTGTGCGTCAATTTCGCGGATGGATATAGGTTCCTTTTTTATTAAATTGCCGTAAATAGATTTAGCTGAGGAAATTACAGGACGGGGATAAAGTGTTTCTTTGGTTCTTATTTCAATTTCCGGAATGGAAGGTTCTTCGATTTTTTGTTCAGATTCAGAAAAAGGTATTTGAGAAACGATTTTTTCAGTTAATTCATTTTTAGGTTCGGAAACTTCTTTTATTTCGCTTTCAACGAAATTCACTTGAACTAATTTGTTTAATTTTTGAGATATAAATTTAGATAATTCTTTATCTGTATTTTTTTGAAGTAAAAAATTTTTTCCGCCATGAATGAGATTTATTTCAACTAAATTTTCAAAAATGTTGAAAGATGAGTTTGTTAAAATTTTAGAAATAGAACGTGATTCTGTTGATATTTCTTTTATAGCTTCCAAAACAATATTTTCGGTGTTTTTTTCAGATTTTTTGCATGACAAAAGGACGTTTATTTTTGCATTTGAAAGTTCAAGACCGCAGTTAAGTAATAAGGCTTCACAGAAAGCTATGTCTTCCTGCGAAACCGGTTTATCTGATATTAAATTTACAACAATACTTCTGGATTTTTTATCTATATCTAAAGAATCTATAAAAGAGTTAGAAATAGATTCTTTTGCGGAATTTATCTTAAAAATGTCTTTAAATTTTTTCAACTGTGAGTTGCTCCTTGGTGTTTAGTTTAACTTTTTTAATTGTATAATTCAGAAATAACGATAAAATTTTTATTTTTGTGTTTCTAATGTCATTTTTTTTATTTCGTTTATGAGTTCTGTTACAAGACTTTCTTCTTTGACTTTTTTAAAAATCTTTCCTTTTTTAAATATAATTCCATAACCGTCGCCGCCCGCAATGCCAATATCAGCTTCTTTAGCTTCTCCCGGACCGTTAACAACGCATCCCATTATTGCCACTTTGAGATTGCTTTTGTTGTTTTGGAGTAAATTTTGAGTTTCTTTAGCGATTTTTATAATGTCAATTCTTGTTCTTCCACACGTCGGACATGAAATAAATGTTATTCCGCAATTGCGAAGTTCGAGAGCCTTTAATATATTGAATCCTGCTTTTACTTCTTCGATAGGGTCGTCTGTAAGGGTCACTCTTATGGTATCTCCAATTCCATCAAGCAGCAAAGAGCCTATTCCTATAGCTGATTTTATGGTACCCATAGTTAATGTACCTGCTTCGGTAACGCCGAGATGCAAAGGATATGAACATTTTTCCGCAATCAGTTTGTATCCCTTTACCATATTGGGTACATATGAAGACTTAATGGAAATGACTATATCATTAAAATCGAATTTTTCTAATAATTCGGCATTATAAAGAGCACTTTCACACATTGCTTCCGGAGTAGGAGCGGAATATTTGGCCAATATTTTTCTCTCGACTGAACCCGAATTCACTCCTATTCTGATAGGAATGTTTTTATTTTTACATGCCTTTGCAACTGCATGTATTTTATCTTCATTTCCGATATTTCCGGGATTAATTCTTATTTTGTCTACGCCGGCTGCTACAGATTCAAGTGCTAGTTTATAATCAAAATGAATATCGGCCACCAGAGGTATGTCAACATTGCTTTTTATTGCATCTATAAGCTTTACAGATTCAATATCGGGAATGGCCACTCGTAGAATTTCACAACCGGCTTTTTTTAATTCAATTGCCTGTTTTACACTATTTTTAATATCGAAAGAGGGGACGCTCAGCATTGATTGAACCAAAATCGGGTTATTTCCTCCTATTTTTAAATCCCCTATTCTAACTTCATTGGAATTTCTTCTCATAATATTTTACCTAATTTATAATTATTCTTTATATTTAAATTTATTTATATAATTCTTGCGGTTTTAAATTTTTCCAAACAAACGAAGGATATCGCTGTAAGAAATATAAATCATAAGAGCAATAAATAGGAAAAAGCCAAACGCATGAATCCATCCTTCGTATTTAGGATTTACTTTTTTACGTGTTATCATTTCGACCAAAAGGAAAATGAGACGTCCGCCGTCTAGAGCGGGAAGAGGAAGAAGGTTCACAATACCGAGATTAATTGTTATCATTGCCATTATTGATATGATGTTATTTACAGCGTCCATTATGCTGGTTTTTAAACCGGTTGAAGCTGCTTCTCCTATTACAGAAGCAATTCCTATTGGACCTGCCATATTTGAAATGGCAAATCTGCCTGTTATAATTCCCATTAAACTTACCCAAACTATTTTCACGGTTGAAAGAGTGTCCATCCATGTTTGGCGAATTAAAGTTATAAAGTTTTTGTCTACTGTTTTTAATTTAAAATCAAGTTTAGTGATTGATTTTCCGTTATCTGTACCGGATGTTTCAAATTTAACACCTTCCAGTTCGATAGCTTTTCCGTTTCTTTTTACTTTAATATTGAACTCACTTTTTCCGTCGGCGGAAAGGTCAAAATATAAGTCTTTATAAGTGAATACAGGAGAGCCGTTTACACTTAAAATTTCGTCATCTTTCATAAGACCAAATGAGGATGATACAGCATTTTCGGAAAATGAATCTATTGTTGTAATGACAAATTTCGGACTTTGAATCAACAGGAACATTGTCATCAAGAAACCTAAAACCAAATTCATTATTGCTCCAAAGCAAACGATAATAAATTTTTGCCAAGCTTTCTTTTTTCCAAATGAGGAAGGATCATTGCTGTCGGTATCTTCGCCTTCCATTTCGCAAAATCCTCCTATTGGGAAAACTCTCAATGAGAAAATAGTTTTGTTCTTTTTTATTTTGAATATTCTCGGACCCATTCCTAAAGCAAATTCGTTTACTTTTACTCCAAACTTTTTTGCCCAGAAAAAATGTCCGAATTCATGTGCAAATATTATTAAATTGAATAAGATAATTCCGATTATTATCAATAATACTGACAAATTAAACACTCCTTTAAATTATATTTTTATTTAATTATATATTATTTTGATATAATATCAATATTTTTATTGTATATATTTAATTTAAAACGAAATTATATTAATTCACTTACAAAATGGCGAGATTCTTTATCGATATGCAAAATCTCTTTTAAAGAAACCGGCAGTTTCACATTTTTAAATTTCTCAACCGTAGATTTGACTAACTCAACTATTTCACAGAATTTTATTTTCCCATTTAAAAACATTGAAACCGCTTCTTCATTTGCAGCGTTCAATACTATTGGAGTTCCATTATTTGCACTTACAGCTTTGCGGCATAAATCCATAGCTTCGAATGTAGAATTATTGGGTTGAAAAAACGATAAATTCTTTATTTTGGAAAGATTTAGAGGAGTTACCGAAGATTTAAATCTTTCCGGATAAGTTAAGGCGTATTGTATAGGTGTTTTCATACTGGGAGTGCCCATCTGAGCAATAACTGAGCCGTCAGCGAATTCAACCATCGAATGGACAATACTTTCACGGTGAATAATTACATCTATTTTATTTTCCGGAACATCGAAAAGGTGTACAGCTTCAATTATTTCCAAACCCTTGTTCATCATTGTAGCGCTGTCGACGGTTATTTTTGCTCCCATCGACCAACTTGGATGATTGAGAGCGTCTTTTAGTGTTACATTTTCGAGTTCTTTTTTTGATTTGCCGAAAAAAGGTCCGCCGGAAGCTGTTAAAATTAACTTACATATGTCTTTTCTGTCTTTACAACTTTGCATGCACTGGAAAATTGCACTGTGCTCACTATCAACAGGAAATATTTTTACACCGTTTTTCGATGCAAGATTCATAACCAAATTTCCTCCGGCAACAAGTGTTTCTTTGTTTGCCAAAGCAATATCTTTTCCGGCATATATGGCTGCCAAAGTAGGTTCTAAGCCTATCATTCCCGAAACAGCTGTAACTACACAGTCTGCTGATTTACAACGTGCCGCTTCACAAATACCATCTATTCCGGATAAAATTTTAGTCGATGTGTCTTTTACTTTTTGTTTAAGTTCTTTTGCATACTTTTCGTCAAATGCGGCAGCTATTTCGGGTTTAGATTTTCTTATTTGATTTTCAAGTAAAGAAATATTTTTATTTCCTGAAATGGAAGATATTTTAATACCGAGTTCTTGGGCAACTTCCAAAGTTTGAGTTCCTATTGAACCGGTTGAACCCAGAACGCACAAATTTTTTTTCAAAGAAATCACTCTTTTATTTTATAATTTTTTCCTTATTCGTCTTTTATTATGGTTACATTTTAATTATGGGAATTAGCTTTATAAAAAAATACACATATGGAACTGTAAAAATAACGCTGTCAAATCGATCTAAAATGCCACCGTGACCGGGCATTAAACTTCCAAAGTCTTTTACTTTGCACTTTCTTTTTATAATAGAGAAACTCAAGTCTCCCAGAGCAGAAATAGGAGAACCTATAATTCCCAAAACTATTATTAAAAGGTAATTTATTTGATGTTTTTCTGAAAATACAAAATTATTAAATATAAAGGCTACTAAAACTAAAGATAAAACACACACTACCATTCCACCGATGAAACCTTCTATTGTTTTTTTTGGACTTATATCGGGGCAAAGCTTGTTTTTTCCAAAAAATTTTCCGCAAAAATATGCTCCCGTGTCAGACATCCAAGCGACAGAGAGAGCTAAAAGTACAAAGAAACTTCCATACATTCCCCCGAAATTTCTAAGATCTATTATTTTCCCCAGAGATACGGAAATAAGTATTGTCATTGTATAAGTTACGGCGACATGTTTTAACCTTGTCAGAGGTTTTATGAGCATTACCGAAAACATCCATAAAGTGTACATATACCAAGCTATTTCCGATATTGTTCCAAATCCGAACATTGGAATAAAACTTATGAAAAGGAAAGTAGGAATTGTCATTATATATGACTTAGAAATATTTAGTACAGAAAAAATTTCCTTTATTGCCAACACGGCTATAACAGAGGTAATTATATTTAGAAGGATAGTACAGCTTTGATTAAAAAATAAAACGAATAAAATAAAAATTGCTCCGGTTATTCCCGAAATAATTCTTTTTTCCACTGTTATTATCCTCCAAATCTCCTCGTACGGTTGAAATATTCTTCTATTGATTTATCAAAAATTTTTTCCGAAAAATCAGGCCAAAGTGTATCAGTAAAATAAAGT
>CAMEMA010000053.1 GCA_945926705.1 uncultured Clostridia bacterium | reverse complement strand
TTGCTATAGCCGGAAATCCAAATGTAGGAAAAAGCACCGTCTTTAACGCTTTGACCGGCCTTAATCAGCACACAGGAAACTGGCCCGGAAAAACAGTTCAATGCGCTAAAGGAAAATATGTTTACGGTTCGACAGAATTTAAACTTGTAGATTTACCGGGAACATATTCGCTTATTTCCAACTCTCCGGAAGAAGAAATTGCCAGAAATTTTATATGCTTTGAAAAACCGGATGCGGTAATAATAACAGTAGACGCAACTTGTTTGGAAAGAAGCCTTAATTTAGCAATTCAAATATTGGAACTCACAAAAAATGCCGTAATTTGTCTAAATTTAATAGACGAAGCTAATCACAAAAAAATTCATATCGACGTCGATGAACTTTCATTACAGTTGGGAGTGCCTGTAATAGCTACAAATGCAAGAAAAGGGACAGGACTTAACGAGTTAATGGAAAGCGTTGAAAAAGTAGCTTTTAAAAAAATTAAAACATTCAGAGTAAAAAATGATTACGGAAATGATATTGAGCAATCTCTAGAAAAAATTGAATCTGTTATAGAAAAAATTCAAAAATCAAATGTAAATTCTAGATGGATAAGTGTAAGACTTCTTGAAAGTAACCCAAATTTTTCATCTTTATTTGAAGATTATAATGCAGATTATTCAGAAATTGAAGACACAGTAAAAAATGAACTGATTAATTTAAGTAAAAAAAATTTAAGTTCAGAAAATATTCAAGAAAAAATATCAGAATCATTAATAAAAAGAGCTGAAAAAATTTATAATCTATGTGTAAAAGTTGAAAACAGAAATTATGATAACACCGACAGAAAAATTGACAAAATTTTAACATCTAAAATTACAGGATTTCCAATAATGATTTTAATGCTATTTGTAATCTTTTGGATAACAATCGTCGGCGCAAATTATCCATCGGAAATTATCGCTTCTGTCTTATTTAAGATTCAAGATATACTTTTAAAACTGATGAAATCTGCAAACTCTCCCCCATGGCTATATGGGATTTTAATTGAAGGAATTTATAGGACATTAGCTTGGGTAATATCGGTAATGCTTCCACCTATGGCTATATTTTTCCCTTTATTTACTTTCCTTGAAGATATTGGATATCTTCCACGTGCAGCGTTCAATATGGATAATGTATTTAAAAAATCCGGCGCTCACGGGAAACAGGCTTTGACAATGTGTATGGGATTTGGATGCAATGCATGCGGAATAATCGGATGTAGAATTATAGATTCTCCAAGAGAACGAATAATAGGAATTCTTACGAATAATTTTGTTCCATGTAACGGAAGGTTTCCATTATTGATATCCGTTATTACAATGTTTTTTATAGGAAATACCATACCATGTTACAATTCTCTTTTTAAAGCACTAATTTTAACAGGAGTAATATTATTCGGCATTTTAATAACATTTTTAACATCTAAACTTTTATCTATGACTATCTTAAAAGGAGTGCCTTCATCTTTTATACTAGAATTACCTCCCTACAGAAAACCTCAACTGGGAAAAATACTTATTCATTCAGTTATGGACAGAACTATATTTGTTCTTGGAAGAGCAATCGCAGTTGCTGCACCTGCAGGATTTATAATATGGCTTGCGGCAAATTTAAAAATAAATGATGTTAGCATATTAATGCACTTAACAAATTACCTAAACCCTTTTGCAAAAAATATAGGATTAGACGGCGTAATTTTGATGGCTTTTATTCTTGGATTTCCCGCAAACGAAATTGTTTTTCCGATAATAATGATGAGTTATATGTGTACCGGAAGTATTTTAGAACTGGATAATTTAACGAACCTGCATACGCTTTTAATAGATAACGGCTGGACTTATATAACTGCAATATGCGTTATGATTTTTTCAATTATGCATTTCCCATGTGGAACTACCTGTTGGACAATAAAAAAAGAAACAGGAAGTTTAAAATGGACCTTCCTGTCTTTCATTATTCCGACGGCAATGGGTATTGCAACATGTTATATTGTATCCAATTTACTAAACTGTATTAAACTTTTATAAAAATCAAGTGATTTAAAATTAACTCCAATATGTTCGTTTATATATTCTTCACATATACTACCTAGCTGCTTTTCGGACTCTTCAGAAATAGAAAAGCTGAAAATTTTATCGGCATCCGAATAAACTACATGTCTCAACGCCGAAAGAACTCCTGAGGATAAAACCTTTCCGTAGGAATTTTTTTGAATCGAGACACAGTCTTTACAATTCAAATTTCCGCTTCGTACAAAAAATATCATACCTTTGGAATCAAATTTTCGACATTTATTACAGCACAGTAAATCAGGCATATAACCGCACAAAACACATCCTCGAAGCTCAAAAACAGCTTTTAAAAGTGTACGAGATTTCTTTTTATATGACAAGTAATAAAGTGTATTCAAAAAAAGTCTCAAAAGTTCTGGAGATGTTTCTTCATCGGGAACCCATGAAAAACAAAGCTCACAAAAGTATTGAGCAAGTGCCAATGATTCTAAGTTTTCCCGAACTCCCCAAAACAATTCCTTTATTTCTATTTCGTTGACAATAAATCCACCTTTCCCTTCAAAAAGAGAAAAACGGCAATAAGCCAATAACTGTGCAATTGATCCGTTCCCAGATTTAACGCTTTGTCCACGCCTCACTATAGCCGAAATTATCCCTTTTTCGGCTGTAAATATCTTTATTACTTTATCTTTTTCTCCTAACTCTTTATCGCGAATTATTATTCCATTTAAAGTTATACGGTTCAAATTTTTTCGAATAAATATCTTCCTTTTCTTTTCCGTAATCAACAGTGGGAAAATTCAAGATTTGTTTATACCTCAAATAATCTGAAACCTTACCCGTCTTTATGAATGTCTCCCATGCTGAATCTTTATTCATATTTTTCACCTCTCATAAATAAACTTATAAATTATTGCTTTTTATATAAACAATTAACATAAGTCTATTATACATGAAAGTAAAAAAATGTACAGTAGAAATTTATATTTTTAATATAATTTAAAATTTTTTAGATATTTTTTATCAACTACATCTATTTTTATCTATGCAGTACCCAAAATCAGTTAAAACGGAATCTATGTTTTTCCAATTTTCTTTTACTTTTACCCATAATTTAAGATTTATTTTTCTAATTAGCATTTTTTCCAAATCCTTACGAGCCAACATTCCTATATTTTTTAACATGCTTCCATTTTTTCCTATTATTATCCCCTTATGATTTTCGCGTTCACAATATATAGTGGCGTGGATATCGGTAATTTCATTATCTCTTTCATGAAAATATTCCACACAAACAGCAGCTCCATGAGGAAGTTCCTTATCTAAAAGACAAAGCATTTTTTCTCTTATTATTTCGGCAACTATCATTCTTTCGGTTTGGTCTGTTATGTCATCCTCATCAAAAAAGAATACGGATGGTTTTGCAAGTTTATTTATTTCATTTAATAGCTCTTCTCTTCCACTATATGTTTTTGCCGAAATAGGAACTACAGCAAAATAATCAAATTCATCTGTATAAACTTTTATCTGATCCATAATTACAGATTTATTTTTAAGTAAATCGATTTTATTTATTGCAAGTAATACAGGTATATCCATTTTTTTAAATTTATTTATAAGCGCTAAATCTCGATTGCATATTCTTTTACCAGCTTCGACAGCATGTATACAGGCTTCACATCCTAAAAAAGAATTTTTTATTTCAGAAACCATATAATTTCCCAATTTATTTCGAGGATTAAGTAAACCGGGTGTATCAGTGAAAATTAATTGTGTATTATTTTGAGTAAGTATACCTATTATTTTATTGCGAGTAGTTTGAGGTTTAGGAGAAACTATCGAAATTTTGGAATCTACTATCATATTTAGCATTGACGATTTTCCTACATTAGGTTTTCCTACTAGAGATATAAAAAGTGATTTGGTCTCATCAGTATTTTTCATTAACTTTCTCCATTTAATTTATTTTTTAATATCTTTTTTAAAATGCTTAATATTTTATTCAGATAATTCTTAATTTCCGTAGGTCCCCAAAAAATATAAAAGTAACTTATTACCATAAAACAAAAAAAACCTAAAAATGCTATAGGGTAAGAAATAAAGAAATTAAACATTTTTACATATGAATCAATATCACTAAACAAGATTACACCCACTACAACAGAAAATCCGGCAGCAATCAATACAGCACCAGCTGCCATATCTTTAGCTGCTTTTGCGATAGAATTGTAGTCTTTGGCGAAAATATCAACAACACATTCTATAGAACTATTAATCATCTCAGAAATCATAACAGAAGTCATGGTTAAGAACAGCAATATATATTTTTCGGAGTTTAGATTAAAAAAAAGAGATAAAATAAATACACACAATGAAGCGACAACATGAATCCTCATATGCCGCTCATTTTTTAATGTATAAATTATCCCTTTTAAAGCAAATTTGAAACTTCTAAAAAATTTCATAAACTAACTATTCATCCAAGACGTAAGAAACAGCATTTGAAAATCCAAGTAAATCTAAAACTCTTTCTTCACGCTCTCTCATATGCATCTTCTCTATGCCGCCCTTTTCATGGTCATAACCAAGCAAATGCAAAAGTCCGTGCGCAACCAAATAAGCAATTTCTCTTCTCATGGTATGTCCGTAAATTTTGCACTGTTCCATGACTTTTTCCATAGAAATAACTATATCTCCGAGAATCTGAGCATTAGTTTCAGGGTCTATCTCGTATTTTCCATCCTCTCTTATCGGAAAAGACAAAACATCTGTAGGTACATCCTTATCTCTATATTGCTTGTTAAGACTCTGTATGTAAGAATTATCAACCATTGTTACACTTACTTCAGCTGAACCCTGAAATTTCTCCAGTTTCAAAACTGCGTTACAACATCTTCTTATCAACATACGAATACCTGTAGGTATCTTTACCTCTTTTTGCCTGTTGACTATTATTACTCTCGTTTTGTCTACGACCATAAATTCCATCCTTCCTAAAAGTAAAGAAAACTAAAGTTATTAAAAAATCATTATCTTCTGTTTATAATTCATCTTAAAATATGTAAGACAAATTCTGTCAAATAATTCGAATAATTTAATCATACATTTCAGTTAAGTTTTGGTACTATTAAAACAAATCGACTTTTTAATTTTTTTGACATTGTTCCACTTATAAAATACCAATTCATTTAATATTTGCTTAAACATTTCCAAATTACTTTACAAATACTAATTATAAGATATTTTTAACGTTCTGTCAAATGTTTTAGGGACAAAAACAAAGGATATGATTACCATAAAATTAGGATAATATTACCAATTTGGATTATTCCAATTCAATTTTTTCCCTTTTACCTATATTTTCTATACATAAAAAATTGGCATTATATACATATTCTCCGTTTTCTTCAAATTCCTCTTCATTTTTTTTTCAATATTTTTACTTCGTCTTTTATTTTATTAAATTCTTCCATAATTTTTTTCTTTGCTTCCTCAGAAGTCATGAGTTTTTCAACACACTCTTGTTCATACCATTTTTCATAACATATACTCAACGGAGTTTTTAATCCGAAAAAACTAATTACGTTGGATGAATTTTCGCATCTATAGGTATCATCTACCTTTTTCCACGACCATAAGGGAATGTCCTGTCCAAAAATTTTTAACCTATATTTCTTTACAATTTTACCTGTATCTTCAGCTTTGACTACATTTAACTTAATTCTTTTATTGATAGAACGCTTGGTTTTGGCAAAAACATTACAATCTGCGTCTACTAAAATGCTTGTAAAATCCGGTCCTTCAACAACACCGCTAACCAAAAGCTGACCTTTTGTGACAACGTCTCCGGCACTAACCATGGGAGTGCCTTTATAAGTTTCAAGTCTTTCTATTTGACCGTCTTTCAATGCTACTATATTGCAAGGTTCAGATTCACTCAAAATTTCAGGAGAGGATATTTTTTCCTTTATTATTATATTTGCGTAACTTCCTTCAATATTAACAGACATCCAAGCTATATTCCCTAAATCCGACATAATCATATGTTCCGCAGATGAAGTATCTATATTTTTTTTCATTCCACCAGGATAAATACCACATTTTTTTGCAGAATTGAATATCTGTTCTGTCGAAATTTCATTGTTGCCGGAAATATCAACATTCCAAATATACAATGAACTCAACCATAATATGAACAAAAAAACTCCAGCACCGATTAAAATACCCCATCTTTTTCTATACCTAAATTTAACAAAAGGAAATCCAAAATTTTTTGTTATTTTAACTTTACAATTACATTTTTCAGCGATATTTTTAAAATCTTCATATTCAGTAATTATAATTTTTCCATATAAATTTTTATTAATCTTTTTTAAATCCCAAAGACCTATACTATTTTTTACAGATAAATTAATAAGTTTTTCCAAGCATTCCCCTACCGCTTCAAAAGAAACGTATCCAAAAATCCATCTAAGAAATTTCAACAACACATATTATCAACTCACAGCAACCATATTATATATTTACACTCAAGCACTGAATTCAACAGATGTAATAAAGCCTTCTATTACAAGTGAATCGTAGTTCATACACTTTATCTCAAGATCTCTTCCAAAAAATATTAATGACATCTTTTTTACTTTTATCCTAATCATATTTTCATCATATTCTTCGATACTTTTACAACCTTCAATTACTGCCTCCCTGTTTCCTTTCATCTCAATGCAAACTGAATTAAGCATATTCGATACCGGAATTTTATTTATTATACCGCTGTTTTTTTGAGAATCTTTATTTCTTCTTCTGAGCAAAGGCAAATTATACATCACCTTCTTTTGAGTATTATTGCA
>CAMEMA010000052.1 GCA_945926705.1 uncultured Clostridia bacterium | reverse complement strand
TAAATCTATTCATGAAGGTGGAATAAAAGGAAGCGGATGGTCTATGGAAGGAAATTCAATTGCAAATATGTATTTTGATGCTCTTTCAAAAAAGTATAAATTTTCTCTTGATACTCCTGTTAAGGATTTACCTGAAAACATACTGGATATAATTCTTTACGGTACAAATGGAGAAAAATTAGATTTAATAAGAAAAACTTCTTACGGAGAATCTAAATATAAAAATTCCTTTGAAGGAATTATACCTAATCTTGAAAGAAGATTTCGAGAAACCGGAAGTAATTGGATTAAGCAAGAAATAGAAGCATTTATGAATGAAATTCCATGCGATGAATGTAAAGGAAAACGCCTTTCTCATACAGCTCTCGGAGTTACTGTGGAGAATATAAACATTTCGGATTTATGCGAAAAATCTATCAAAGAATTAATTAAATTCATAAAATCAATTAAATTGAGCGAAAAAGATTCACTTATTGCATCTCCTATACTGAAAGAAATAAACAACAGACTTCAATTTTTACAAAATGTAGGCCTTGAATATTTAACTCTTTCACGCAGTTCAGGAACACTTTCAGGTGGAGAAAGTCAAAGAATACGCCTTGCAACTCAAATAGGTTCAGCATTAATGGGTGTTTTATATGTTCTTGATGAACCAAGCATAGGACTGCATCAACGTGATAATGATAAACTTATCGATTCCTTGAAAAAACTCAGGGATGCCGGTAATAGCGTAATTGTTGTGGAACATGATGAGGATACAATGTATGCTGCGGACTATATTGTCGACGTTGGTCCTGGTTCGGGTATAAACGGAGGTGAAATAGTTTGTGCAGGCACTCTTGAAGATATAAAAAATTGTAAAAACTCTATAACAGGTCAGTACTTAAGTCATAAAAAATTTATTCCCGTTCCTGAAACTAGGAGAAAAGGTACCGGAAAATATTTAGAAATAATCGGAGCAAAAGAACATAACCTTAAAAATTTAAATGTTGCCATACCTCTCGGAACCATTACTGGTGTATCCGGCGTTTCGGGTTCAGGAAAATCAACGCTTGTAAACGAAATTATTTACAAAAAACTTTCTTCGGTGATTAATCGAGCAAAAAATATTCCTGGGAAACATAAGGAAATTAGAGGAATTGAAAATTTAGACAAGGTTATTAATATAAACCAATCTCCGATAGGGAGGACTCCCCGTTCAAATCCGGCAACCTATACCGGCGTGTTTACAGACATACGAGAACTGTTTGCTTCCACAAGCGATGCAAAAGCGAAAGGGTTTAAAAGTGGAAGATTTTCTTTTAATGTTAAAGGAGGACGCTGTGAGGCATGTCAAGGTGACGGAATAATAAAAATAGAAATGCATTTTCTTTCGGATATATACGTTCCATGCGAAGTTTGCAAAGGAAAACGTTACAGCAGAGAAACTTTATCAGTTGAATATAAAGGTAAAAATATAAACGATGTTTTAAATATGACTGTTGATGAAGCATATGAATTTTTTGAAAATATTCCAAAAATAAAAACAAAATTGCATACTCTCAAAGAAGTAGGACTTGGTTATTTAAAACTCGGTCAATCATCGACAACTCTTTCCGGAGGAGAAGCTCAAAGAATAAAGCTCGCAACAGAATTATCAAAAAGAGCTACAGGGAAAACTCTTTATATTCTTGATGAACCTTCAACCGGACTTCACACTGCGGATGTACACAGACTTACTGAAGTTCTTCAAAAACTTGTAAAATCAGGCAATACAATAATAATAATAGAACATAATCTTGATTTAATAAAAATTTGTGATTATTTAATAGATTTGGGACCTGAAGGAGGAGAAAACGGCGGACAAATTGTAGCACAAGGAACACCGGAAGAAGTTGCTGAAAATAAAAATTCTTATACAGGAAAATATCTTAAAAAAATTTTATAAATATTTACTTTTTTCCCTATTATGATAAAATATAAAAAGATATTTTTTGAAAGGAATGAAAGCAAATTGACAAGAAAAGAATTAAAAACAATGTCGAAATCTCAAATAAAAGACAACTTGCTAATCTTATTCGTATTTTATTTGTTATCTTTTGCGATACTCAGATTTCCTCTATTCATAAATGATTTTTTAAATATAAATATAAATTTTCCGGATTACTTTTTTATTACAAGACCCGATATACTCTTTTTGTCGGGAATTTCCGGTTTAAGCGGAGCAATTATATTAATTTTTTATTCACATTTGAAATTTTCACTAAGCCATGCATATCTTAAAATGACAAACTCAGAAAAAGCAAAGCTTAATATGATAGGAATAGGCTATAATAAAGCTTGGGGAAAATCCATAGTTTTATTACTCTTAACTCAAATATTTACATTTTTATGGAGTCTACTTTTTCTTATACCGGGAATAGTTAAATTTTATTCATACAGAATGTCTTTTTTGATTCTGGCAGATAATCCGGAAATGAGTGCAACTGAAGCTCTCAATAAAAGTAAACAAATTATGCAAGGTCATAAATTTGATTTATTTATGTTAGATATTTCATTTATATGGTGGTACGTTTTAACTTTTATTACTTTGGGGATAGCATCTGTTTACGTAATTCCGTATGTAAGTGCTACAGTAACGAATTTTTATAAAAATTTAAAATAAATCTGATTTTTAAAAATATTCTTAATTTCAATTTTTTATAATTAATTTTCAATCCCGACTATCCTTTTGCGGATGGTCGGTTTTTATAATAAATTTATATTTTTAATAAAAATTCAAAAATACACTTGACAAAAATATATATATATATATAATGGATATATGTTTTGGGCCTGAAACTGAAAAAATATTTATTTTAAATTAAATTTAAAAATGGAGGGATTAATCATGGGAACATCTTCTATTAAATTTAGTAAACTTACAGCTTCGCGTGGAGGAGGAATTAAAGTTAGGGTAGGAGACTATTTTATACCCAAATTAATAGCACAATGCTATAGTATAAAGGACTTAAGAGATTTTACATTGCAATTCACAGAAGATAAAGAAACCAAACGCAAAATGCAAGAAAATATTTTTTCTCTTTTGACTGGTTATATTGGAAAACATATATTTTTTGATAGCGCGTCTAGTTTAGAAGGTAAAATTGATTTAATATCATTTATTACTGATGAATCATCTGATCGTGACCTGGATTGCTCAAGAAAATTTACACTAACTAATGGTTTCAAAGTGACGCTTGGACTGACTAAAAGTAAAAAAGAAAATACTTTATTAAGATTAGTTATAAATTGTAGACAACTTAAATTAGGTGCCAAATGTACTCTTCAAGACATAAAAGATTTGATTTTAAAAGACGACTATCCAGGAAATAAATCTATTGATAAATTTGTTATTGATATTAATGAAGAATTATCGAATGTTATAAATGGTTATATGAGTGATAAGGCAGTTAGTAAATATATCGACAATCATAAACGCAAAACTGATATGAAAGAATCAGATAATTTTATGGATGCATATTGTCCACAAGAACTTGAAAGCCTAGTGAAAGAAGGATTGAAATATGGACACATTTCGTATCGAATAGCAAAGGGACCACTTGGAAAAAATGTAGCTGTAATTTATCCAACTGCTAAATCATTTATCGAACACTGCGCTTCACAAATTAAAGATGATAGTAAAAGCCTCGTTAAATTAAAAAATGAACCTGGATTCCTTGAAAATATATTTAATGAAGAAGAAAAAGTAAATATAAATTTAAAGTTCTTTAAGGAAGGGCAGATCAACTCGTTTGCTGATTATTGTAATGAAAAGAAATCGTAAATTTATGCAGATAAATATGAATATCCGACCGTTTTTAATAGACGGCCGGTGTTTTTATGCGGTTCTTGAATTCATATTGTTTAAAAATTTGTAACAAATCAAATTATATATTATTTTTGAACTTGACTTCTAAGTCTCATAGTTTTATCAAGAATTTTTTTACGTATTCTCAAACTTTTTGGAGTAACTTCAAGTAATTCATCATCGTCTATAAATTCTATTGATTGCTCTAAACTTAAAATACTCGGCGGTGTAAGTTTAAGTGCCTCGTCAGAACCTGAAGCACGCATATTTGTAACATGTTTTTTCTTACATACATTTACAGTAATGTCTTCAGCTTTAGGTGTAGAACCTACGACCATTCCTTCATAGACATCTATGCCGGGACCTATAAAAAGACGACCTCTGTCTTGAGCGGCAAACAGCCCATATCCGGTAGAAACACCTGTTTCATGAGCAACCAAAGACCCATGACGCCTTTGAGATATTTCTCCTTTATAAGGTTCATATGAATCAAAAACCTGATTAAGGATACCTTTTCCGTTTGTATCTGTCAAAAATTCCGAACGATATCCTATAATTCCTCTTGAAGGTACTCTAAATTCTATTTGCGTAGTTCCACTTTCCTTTGGCGACATATCTACCATTTCAGCTTTTCTAGAACCAATTTTTTCTATAACAGCTCCAACATACTCTTCCGGAACTTCTATAGTTAAAATCTCTATAGGTTCACAAAGTACTCCGTCTATTTTTTTCATTATTACCTGGGGTCTCGATACTTGAAATTCATAACCCTCTCTTCTCATAGTTTCTATCAATATAGAAAGGTGTAATTCTCCCCTTCCTGAAACTTTAAGAGTATCTGCTGAATCTGTTTCTTCCACACGAAGTGAAACATTAGTTTCAACCTCTTTGAAAAGCCTGTCTCTAACATTTCTAGAAGTAACAAATTTACCTTCACGACCAGCAAAAGGGCTATTATTGACCATAAAATTCATCGATACCGTAGGTTCATCTATTTTAACAAAAGGCAACGGTTCAATATTATTCGGGTCACAAAGAGTTTCGCCGATATTTATGCCTGATATTCCGGAAATAGATATTATTTCACCTAAACCTGCTTCTTCAGACTCAACTCTGTTCAATCCTTCAAATGTGTAAAGTTTACCTATTTTAACATTTTTGTTTTCTCTGTCACGAGTGCATAAAACTACATTTTGACCGCTCTTTACACTTCCGCGCTCTATTCTTCCTACTCCTATACGCCCTACGTAATCATCGTAATCGATATTAGAAATAAGAATTTGCAAGGGACCATCTTCTTCTCCTTGCGGCGCCGGAACTTCTTTTACAATTGTTTCAAAAAGAGGCATCAGATTTTCTTTTGAGTCATTTTCATTGACAAAGGCATATCCATCTCTTCCCGAAGCATAAACTACCGGAAATTCTATTTGATTTTCATCTGCTCCAAGTTCGATAAATAAATCAAGAACCTCATCCACAACTTCTTTGGGTCTTGAACCCGGACGATCTATTTTATTGACTACAACAATAGGTTTTTTGCCAAGCTTTAAAGCCTTCTTTAAAACAAATCTGGTTTGTGGCATACACCCTTCAAACGCGTCTACCAGTAATACTACTCCGTCAACCATCATTAAAATTCGTTCGACTTCTCCTCCAAAATCCGCATGACCTGGTGTATCAACTATATTTATTTTTACATCTTTATACATCACTGCTGTATTTTTAGAAAGAATCGTAATTCCTCTTTCTCTTTCCAAATCTCCGGAATCCATAACTCTTTCAGCAACACTTTCATTTGTTCTGAAGATTCCGCTCTGTTTAAGCATTTGATCAACGAGTGTTGTTTTTCCGTGATCAACGTGTGCAATTATTGCTATATTTCTTAGTTTTTTTAAACTTCCCATAATATTACTTCCTTAAAAATTAATGCTTTTCTTTTAAATTATCAATTAAGTTTTTAAATTCACCGCTTATACTTGCGTTTGCACCCAACGGAACTTTTTCATAAACTTCCATTACTTTTTCTCTCATCCAAAGTCCGGGAGTAATTCTAACTGAATATCCGCAACCGTTGTCGACCATCCATTCATAAAAATCTGCTTTAGGTATACCGTACATGGCAAGAATAGTCATTATTACTCCACCATGGGTAAAAATAACAGAAGACATAACTTTCCTTCTCATCATAGATTCTACTATTTTTTCAAAAGCAGAACCTATTCTTTTATAAAAAGCACTCCAGCTTTCTCCATTTGGCGGTACAACATCATTACCGCGATTCATCCATTTTAAATATAACTCATTTCCCGCAAGTTCTTGCGTAGTCTTTCCTTCCCAATCTCCAAAATTACATTCTTTTAAATCATCAAAAATTACCGGTTTGATTTCCGGATATATAATTCCACATGTTTGTATACACCGCTGAAGAGGACTGCTATAGTATTCCATAACTTTAGGATACTGGTAAGAATGCTTAAGATCTTGCAATTTTTGCAATCCTTCCTCACACACCGGAATATCCCAAACACCCGCATAACGACCTGAAATATTGGCTTCTGTCAATCCATGACGTATAAAATGAATAACATACGATTGCATGATAAAAAATCCTCCTTATTTATGTACAGATATTCTTTTCTCAGTTCCGTTTAAAAGTCTTAAAATATTACTCCTATGCTTAATAAGTATTATAATTGAAATCAATAAAGCAACCAATGTCGGAAATAAAAATTCAAAATAACATGAAAATTTATATTCTGATAAACAAGAAAATAAAAATACAGATATTGGATACGAAATAGCCGCTATAACAGAGGCCAAAGAAACAATTTTACTTATCAAAATCACTATTATAAAAACAGTTATAAGAGTTAAAAAAACTCGCCAATCTATTAAAAACATCGCAGACCACGCTGTCAAGATTCCCTTTCCGCCCTTAAAACCAAAAAAACAAGGGTAAATGTGACCTATAACACACATAAGACAACATAAGTACGAAGAGTAAACGGAAACATCTTTATAATCAATATTTTTAAAAAAACAAGACATAATCCACTGGCACAGACCTATCGCCACT
>CAMEMA010000051.1 GCA_945926705.1 uncultured Clostridia bacterium | reverse complement strand
CATAGACTTGGAATAAGAACAATAAAAGATGAATTAGAAGATATTTCTCTTAAATGTCTGGATCCCATAGCTTATGCCGAAATAGAAAGTTCTTTGGCTCTGCGGGAAGAAGATAGGGAAAAATTTATAAATTTGATAAAAAAAAGACTTATGGACAGACTTCAAAAATTTATACCGGACGTATATATTGAAGGAAGAGTAAAAAGTGCAAATGAAATATATAAGAAAATATTCATTAAGGGAAAGTCAATGGACCAAATTTACGATATATACGCCGTAAGGGTAATAGTTAATACCGTAAATGATTGTTATAACGTATTTGGTATAGTTCATGATATGTTTCAGCCAATTCCCAGCAGATTTAAAGATTACATATCCATTCCTAAGCCTAATATGTATCAATCTCTTCATACTACAGTTTTGAGTAAAGAAGGCATACCCTTTGAAATACAAATACGCACGTGGGAAATGCATAGAACCGCAGAATATGGTATCGCAGCTCATTGGAAATATAAATTGGGAATAACCGGGAAAGACGATTCTATGACAGAATCTCTTTCTTGGGTACGCAAACTTCTGGATAATCACCGGGACGTGGAAGATGTAACAGATGTTATAGGAAATATAAAATCAGACCTTGTTCCCAAGGAAATATTTATCCTTACCCCAAAAGGCGATGTTATAAGTTTACCAACAGGTTCAACTGTAATTGATTTTGCATATGCGATTCATACCGAACTTGGAAATCACATGGTTGGCGCAAAAGTTAATAAAAAAATAGTTCCAATAAATTATGTTTTAAAAACAGGCGAAATAGTAGACATAATAAGTACAAAAGATTCGAAAAAAGGACCGGGAAGAGACTGGCTTGGAATAGTTAAAACAAGTGAAGCAAGAAATAAAATCAAGCAGTGGTTTAAAAGAGAAAGACGCGATGAAAATATTGTAGAGGGAAAAGCTGAAACAGAACTTGAACTTAAAAAGAATAAAATATTTGTTTCTCAAGAAAATCTTGAAGAATTTTTGTCACCCGTTATGAAAAAAAATCAGTGTGTAACTATAGAGGATTTTTTTGCTGCGGTAGGATACGGAGGAATACAACTTTGGAGGATTATGCCTCGTCTTAAAAATGAATATCTGAAAAAAAACAAAGGATTATTTTCCTCAAATTGTTTGCAACTTAAACCGACTACTGTTACAGAACGCCGTAAACATTCAAACTTTGGCAAAAAATCAGGCGGAATTATTGTGGAGAATATGAATAATTGTTTTGTAAAAATGGCTCATTGTTGTAATCCGTTGCCGGGTGATAGTATAGTTGGTTTTATAACTAAAGGATATGGTGTTTCAGTTCATAGATGTGACTGTAAAAATGTCACTGAAAATCCGTTCAAAAATAATGTGGATAAAAGGTGGGTTCATGTTTCATGGTCCAAAAATATTATTTCTACATTTGATACTACAATCGAGATTAAAGCATGTGAAAGAGAGGAACTTTTAACGGATATTACCCGTAAAATTTTAGCTATGAACCTGCGCGTAAAATCTTTTAATTCTAAATTAACTCCGGAAAATAAGATAGAAATATTTATAAATCTGAATATAAAAAATTTGGAACATTTAAGGTTTATAACTAATAATTTAGCAAGGATAAGTGGTGTTTCGTCAGTTAAAAGAGTATAAATTTATTTTTGTTATTATCTTTACTATTTTAAAAATAGTTATATCTAAAGTATATCCAAAAACATAAACTAGTGGTATAATTATTATAAGGGAAATGTGAATTTTTTAAAAGCAATTGAAATTTTTGGTTTTTTTAATTATAATAAATATATTAAAAATAAAAATTTTAGGAGAGGATAACAATGGGAGTATTTGAAGATATTTTTGTAAAGGCTAAAGCGGCTGCAGGTGCGTTGGGAGAAAAAGCAGGACAATATGTTGATGTGTCCAAAATGAATATAAAACTAGCTGAGTTTAAAGGAGATTTAAAGTCAGAATTTGAAAATTTGGGTAAAATTGTTTACGAGTGTGAAAAAAACAATATAGAAAATCGTTCCGGCATAAACGCTTCCATAGCGCAAATTGACAACATTACATTGCAAATAGAAGAATTAAAAAGACAAATTGCTTCTATAAGAAATAAGGTTATTTGTAAGTCCTGCGGAAGTCAAAATGAAGTAGATTCTGTTTATTGTTCTAAATGCGGGGAAAAATTGTCTGAAAGTTCAAAAAATAATAAAAAAACGGAAGACGATTTTTCTGAATTTGATGACTAAGAGATTTATTTGATAGATGGAGTATAACAGGGAAGTCATTTTAAGGCTTTCTTGTTTGTATTTTTAGATAATTAAATTGAAAATATTTTTTATTTATGTTATAATTAAGTTATAACATTAGATAAGGTGGAGTAATATATGGCTCTTAGAAATATAGTTACAGAACCGGATGAATTATTGCATAAAAAGTGTAGAAAAGTAGAAATATTTGATGAAAATTTAGGCATTCTTATTGATGATATGTTTGAAACAATGAAAAATGCAAAAGGTGTGGGATTGGCTGCTCCTCAAATAGGTATTTTGAGACGCATCGTAGTTGTTAATGTCGGAGATGGTAACATTGAGTTGGTAAATCCTGAAATTATTGAACAAGATGGGGAACAAAGAGGAGATGAAGGATGTTTGTCGTGCCCTGGAAAATACGGGACTACAATTAGACCGAATTTTGTTAAGGTTAAAGCTCAAAATAGGCTTGGAGAATTTTTTGAGTATAGCGGATATTCATTAAAAGCCAGAGCTTTTTGTCATGAAATAGATCACTTAGATGGCATACTTTTTACTTCGCATTTAGTCGAATTGAAATGATTTTAGTTTTTTTATTTATCAAGTGTAATAAATTTTAAATTACCAAAAGTGAAACGCCACCTTTATATTAGGTGGCGTTTTTGGCGTTTTTGCTGACTATTTAATTTCAGGTTTTATATCCATAGTATTTATAGGATCTTGTGGGTTTTTATCCATTTTTTTGTTCATAAAATTTTTTTGAGGCATAGGATGATAAGGCATTATAGGTTTTTTCGGTAACATAATTGGTAATGGACGTGGTCTTGAAATCAACATTTTTTCAGCGCTTTTAGCATCTTCTTCCGTACTAAAAGGCATAGAATTATCAGAGACTACATAAAACTTACCATCTTTAGATTCTATTACTTTTCCTCCGGCTACTTCTGCTTCGTCTATTTTTTCTAACGGTTTTTTATCCATATTTTCATTCATAGTTATTACCCCCTATATTTTAATTAAAATTTGATATTATTTAAAATTTCTTTCCGTAATTCCTTTTTTCAAGATTCAAAAATTTAGTAATACATGTATTATTTAGAGATTTAGCAATATTTTCTACACTTTTATCTATCATAATCATAAACACTTTTTGGAAATTTATCATGTATTTCTTAGATATAATATAAGTTACCCTTTATTTTAATAATAACCCCTCCATTTCATTTGTAAAATAATTTGTATTTTTGCAACTAATTAGTTACAAATTATATTATAAATTCATAAAATTCAAATGTCAAGTGTTTTTTGTTTAATTTACTAAAAAAATTAAAATATTTATAATTTTATGTCATAGAGTCATTTTATTAACAAAAAAACACAATATATTACTTATAAAATAATATACTGTGTATAAAGAGTAAATCGATAAGCCGAATTCTGTCGTGAGTAACTATCTATCTGGGTCAAGCGTTGCCGCAGTGACTCATTGCCACCTTTATAAAGCGCCGAGCAAGCGCATAAATTATACCAAAACAGGTGTTGCTCCGGTTAGGGTTTGCATGGCCATATAATCTCTTATATGCCGGTGAGCTCTTACCTCGCCTTTCCATCCTTACTCGTTATAAAACCGAGCGGTATATTTCTGTTGCACTTTCCCTAAGGTTGCCCTCGGCGGTCGTTAACCGTTAACCTGCTCTGTGGAGTTCGGACTTTCCTCATGCACGAAAAATCGTACACGCAGCTACTTAACTTACTCTCTTCAATCTATTATATATACATTTTATCGTAAAGTAAAGTTTTTTCCAAACGCAGATGCATTACAGTTCAAATTCTTTCCTTTAACGCATAGAGTCACAGAACCTTTTATAATAGCAAAAGCAATGATTATTGTTTGACTTAAGATTTTAAATACTTTAAGTGCTTTATATGAAGTTTTTTCTTGTTTTTTCAATTCTTCAATACATTTATTAAAATCTTCAAATTTTTCTTCTAATTCTTCGGAACATTTAGCTAAGTCTATACTTAATTGAATAAATTTTTCATAATTGAAATCTGAAGTCGAAGAGTTATTCTTGGATGGTTTTATATCTTTTTTTTTCTCATCATAATTATTATCTTTAATTTCATTATATCCTTTTTTTTTCGCAAATATTTCTTTTAATTTAGTTTCCACATCATTAATTTTAGGATAATTTTCTATAATGTAAATAAATTCAAAAATAGAATCCTCCCATTCATCTATAGCACTATTCATAGCGTGCAGTGCTGTAGAAGAACTTCCGTATTTGAGACTATACATTGTGTTATAATAATTAACCATTAAAATATCTAATTGAGCTTTATATTTAGAATTATCTTTAAATAAATCTTCCACTTTTCTTTCTAAAATTTTTGTGAATTTTGGGTATTTTTTTATTAATGACTTTATATTAGGTTCAAATCCACATATATTTTTTTTATTTGCTTTAAGAGATTTTATAATATCTTCATAGATCACGTAATCATTTGAATTACTTTTAGTTTGTTTGTGTATTTTCTCCTTCAATTTTTTAAGGAAATAGTATTCACTATCATAATCATTTTTCATATCCAGTAACTCGGATAATATGAAGTCAAGATATCTTATATGAGTTTTATTTGTATTAGTTGGATGATTTAATATGAATTCTTTATAGCTGCTATTTTGTATAGCATTTAAATTTATTCGAGGAATAATACCCTCTCCGAATGTTGATATTGTTAATTTATGTTTAATTATATACTCTTCGATTTTTTTTACGTCTTTTTGTATTTTTTCAATTCCTACAGTTCCTGAAAAATATTGAGCAAAAGCTAAAACATATACAACATCATTAGAAATTTTTTCATTCAATTCTTTTCTCATGTCATCAGAATAGCACATTACAGTGGGTTTTTTATCTGATGGTTTAGTGACTTTTGAATTATATTTATCGCAAAGAGACTTAATACTATTTAAAACATTTTTTATAGTTTCAGACTCTTCTTTAGTAAACGTATATTTTGATTGCTTTGTCTTAAAAATAGTGTCTAATATTTTTATATCTTCCGTAGTGAGTTGGAGTTGACCTCCTATATTCGTAAAAACTTTGCTTAATTTATCCAATGTTTGCATTATATTTGATTTTTTTTTACTTGATTTAATTTTTTCTTTTATATTATTAATAACTTCAATAGCATCAGATATATCTTGAGTTGTAATTTGACTTTTTAATAACAAGTTATAAATTTCTTTCAATTTATCATCGTAATCTTTAGTCTGAGTTTCGTCACTTTTAATTTCTCTTTTCAGACGTTCTTTGGCTTTTTCAATACTGGAGCCAATTTCGGCATTTTTTTTGAGTTTTTCAAAAATATTAACTTTTATTTTATTAACATAATCGTCAGTATAACAACCATAAAATTTCAAATTACCCTCCAGAAGCGTTTCTATTCTCTCTATTGTATCAGTTTTGTAATTGTATGGAGTTATTTTATTGATTATATTTTTGACAGTTGTTATTTCTTCAGATGTTAAAAAATTGTTATTATGAACTACTTTTCCTATAATACTTTCCAATTCTATTTTGCTATCAAATTCCTCTATACGAGTTTTAATTTCTAATAATTTGTTAATATACTTATTGTATGGACCTTTAGAATTGTCTGGGCAATTTGTATTAAATTGTTCTTCTGTTAATCGGTTAAATAGTTCATAAAAACTGACTTTGGAATTGCTGAAGATTTTTTTTATTTCTAATATGAATTCTTGAGCAATTATTTCTGATTTCGATTTTTTTTCGGAGTGTAAACCTCTCTTTATCCTGAATTTGTTTATTGTTTTTTGAATTGTAGATATTTTTTTAATTACATTATTCATTATATCTGATGGGACGGTAACTTTAGTGATTATATCATCTATATCGATCCATTCTTTATTATCTGTTTGTTTAATACTTCCCATAACCGTGCACAACCTCCCTTAATAAAATTTGGATTATAGGAAGATTGTATAATATATTTTAAAAAATATCAAGTTTTTATATTTATATTTTAAATAGTAATTTTTTTACAGTAGAAATATCACAATTTTTTAAGCTTTCAGAGATATTAATATTATTGATAATTTCTTTTCCATATATTTCTTTTAAAGGAATAAGTACAAATGCTCTTTTTGTTAATTCAGGATGGGGAAGAGTTAAATTTTTTTTGTTCTTAGTTTCATCGTCAAATATCAAAATGTCTATATCTATCGTACGAGGAGAAAATTTATATTTTCTGACTCTCTCGAGAGCTGCTTCAATCCCAAGACAACAACCCATTAGTATTTCTGAACTCAATGTTGTTGAAATTTTTAAACAACAGTTTATATATTTATTTTGAATATCAGTTACTCCGAACGGCTCGGTTTCATACAATGAGGAGATTTCTACAATTTTAGACTCGGGAATTCGTTTTAAGGATTCTATAGCTTTTTGTATATTTAATATTCTGTCACCTATATTGCTTCCCAGTGATAAAAATGCTTCGCTCATAAATTAAAATCACTTCTATTTTTTTCTATTTTAACTCCGACATATTCAAAGTCTGCATTTACTGGAGCTTCTGGTTTTTTTAAAACAATCTGAATTTTTTTAATTTTTATAAAATTTTCAAAAAGAATTTTGCAAATGTTTTCAGCAGCAGTTTCTATCAAATTAAATGACTTTACAGTCATGGATT
>CAMEMA010000050.1 GCA_945926705.1 uncultured Clostridia bacterium | reverse complement strand
GTCCATTGGCATGTCGAGCCGCTCTTCCTATGGTTTGGGTTAAAGAGCGTTCGGAACGCAAAAAACCTTCTTTGTCCGCATCCAGTATAGCTACAAGTGAAACTTCAGGAATATCAAGTCCTTCACGTAAAAGATTGATTCCTACCAGTACGTCCACTTTTCCTAAACGCAAATCACGCACAATTTCCATTCGTTCCATAGTATCTATATCACTATGCATATATGTTACTTTTATATCTGCGTCTTTCAAATAAGAGGTGAGGTCTTCGGCCATTTGTTTGGTTAAAGTGGTTATAAGTACTCTTTCGTTTTTCTTAGTTCTTAAATTTATTTCGTGTATTAAATCATCTATTTGTCCCAAAATAGGTCGCACTGAAATTTTCGGATCTAGCAGTCCGGTTGGACGTATTACTTGCTCAACTAAATTTTGACTTTTTTCAAGCTCAAAATCTCCCGGAGTTGCACTTACGAATATGACTTTATTTATTTTTGAATAAAATTCGTTAAAAGTCATGGGTCGATTGTCATATGCAGAAGGCAGTCTGAATCCGTATTCTATCAAATTTTCTTTTCTTGATCTGTCGCCGGCATACATAGCTCTTGCTTGAGGAAGCGTAACATGCGATTCATCGATAAACATCAGAAAGTCTTTGGGAAAATAATCAAAAAGCGTAAAAGGAGTGCTTCCTATAGGGCGCCCCGAAAGTACTCGTGAATAATTTTCTATTCCTTTGCAAAAACCTATTTCTTCAAGCATTTCAGTATCATAATTTACTCTTTGTTCGATCCTTTGAGCTTCTATAAGTTTACCATTTTCTCTGAAATACTTTACTCGTTGATACATTTCATCCTTTAATTTTTGAATTGATTTTATAAGTTTTTCTTTCGGAACAATATAGTGTGAAGCGGGATATATCGCAGCATGCTTTAAAATTGCTGTAATTTCACCCGTAAGAGGGTTTACTTGACAAATTCTATCTATATAATCCCCGAAAAATTCCACTCGTATTGCACTTCCTGAAGAAGCCGCAGGAAATATTTCAATGGTATCTCCTCTCACTCGGAATTTATTTCTTGTAAAATTAACATCATTTCTCTCGTACTGAAGTTCAACAAGTTTTTTTATTAATTCATCTCGGCTTTTTTCTGTATCGGGACGTAATGAAATTACCATGGTTTTATAATCTATCGGATTTCCTAAACTGTAAATACACGATATGCTTGCTACTATAATAACGTCATTTCTTTCAGAAAGGGCAGAAGTGGCTGAATGTCGAAGTTTATCTATTTCATCATTTATGGAAGAATCCTTTTCTATATAAGTGTCAGTTGCTGCTATATATGACTCGGGTTGATAGTAATCATAATATGAAACAAAATATTCTACTGCATTGTGCGGAAAAAATGTTTTAAATTCTGAACAAAGTTGTGCTGCGAGTGTTTTGTTATGTGCTAATACAAGAGTAGGTTTTTGAACTTGTTCAATTATATTGGCCATTGTGAAAGTTTTTCCTGAACCTGTAACCCCGAGTAAAGTCTGTTCTTTATTTCCGTTTTTTATACCGCGGGACAAAGATTCTACAGCGTTTTTTTGGTCTCCACACAGTTTATAATCGGATTCTATTTTAAATTTCAATTTTATCTCTCCTTATCTGCAAATTGATTTTCTACAATATATTTTAACATATTTTTAAAGCTTGACAATTCTTTATAATTTTGTTATAATTAAGCAGTGTATGATTGTTTAAAATGACAAGAGAATTTCGGGAGGATGAATACATGATCAGTGTAATCAACATATCAAAGAGGTTTGGCAAAACAGATGCTCTTACTGATGTCAGCTTTGATGTGAATAATGGAGAAATAGTGGGGCTTTTAGGAGAAAATGGTGCTGGAAAATCAACACTTTTAAGGATAATAAGTACTATGCTTTCTCCAACGAGCGGCACTGCTATTGTAAATGGATATAATGTAATTGAAAATCCGAAAGATGTTCGAAAAAATGTAGGTATTTTGTTTGGAAGTGAAGTGGGTCTTTATGAGCGGTTAACAGCTAGAGAAAATATAGAGTATTTTGCGAGACTCAATGGAATGAATAAGAAACAATGTGATGATCGTGTAAATTATCTAATAGAAAGATTTTCTTTTGCTGACTATGCAGACAAACAAGTTGGTTCTTTTTCTAAAGGAATGAAGCAAAAAATTGCAATAGCACGTTCCATAGTACACGACCCATCTGTTATGTTGTTTGACGAACCTGATTCCGGTCTTGATTTTAGAGCTGCAAGAACAGTGTTCGATTTTATGGAAGCTTGTAAAAAAGAGGGTAAATCGATAATTTTTTCCAGTCATTCGATGGAAAGTATAAAAAATTATTCCGACAGAATGGTAGTTATACATAAAGGACACATAGTGAAGTGTTTTGATGTGAAATCATATAGAGAACAGTATACAGAAAGAGAAATCAACGATATTCTGTTTAATTTGGTTTGTGATGGTGATGAAAATGTTTAGACAAGCTCTTATCATATTTTTAAAAGAACTTAAGTGTATAGTACGTGATAAAAAAACTTTCATATTTGGCTTATTGCTTCCACTTATGCTTGTTCCTTCTATGTTGTTTATAGTTGATTTTTCAACAAAGAATATGCAGGGTCAAGTTATGGAAAATGTGAATGTAGCAATGGACAACAAGGACAATTCTTTATATAATTTTTTAAATGCTCAGGACGTAATTACGATTATTGATGTAGATGATTTTCAAAAAGCTCTTGATTCGGGAACAATATCTGCTTATATAAAAGTAAGCAAAGACATAGATGAAAGAGTAATAAAAAAAGAAAATTTTGACCTGGAAGTAAAATATAATGAATCTTCTATAAATTCTGTAATGGCATTAACGACAGTATCTCAGTATGAAAATGCATACCGATATTTGATCGCAAATTATGATTTCAAGACTGTTGATAATTTAAGAGAATCTATAGCCATTAAGATTGATTTGTCTCAAGCAGAAGAAGGACTCCCTAAAATAGATACAAGCTCCCTGTATTTTAGTATGCTTGTTCCGATGATGCTTATACTGTATTGTTGTATGGGATCTGCCGGAACTGCTGCGGATGTGAGTGCGGGTGAAAAGGAGCGTGGTACGCTCGAACCTCTTCTGTCAACGGGTGCAAGCAGGTCAAGTATTGTTATCGGAAAACTTTTGGCAACCACTTCAATGGGTGTTGTTAGTGGCTTGTTCACAGTGTTGGGACTATGGGGATATTTATTGATATCTTCAAGTTCGAATATGCCCAATATCTCAGCTTTTGATATGATTTCGCTTATTTTGGTTACAGTTTTTATATCTATGTTTTTCGCTTCTTTAAATTTAATGATAGGTGTATATTCAAAGTCTTACAAAGAAGCTCAAACATATTTAATGCCGGTATCAATTATGTGTTCTGTTCCGACGTTTTTTACGTACGCTTTGGATGTAAGTCATATAGGTATTTTAGAATTGTGTGTCCCTGTACTTAATATGATATGTATAGTAAAAGAAATTTTATCGGGAGCGGTTAATCTTATTCATTTGGGAATAGTTATCTTGTGGCTTTTATTTTACGTATGTGTTTCACTTTTTGTCACTCTCAGAATGTTTAAAAAAGAAAGTGTTGTTTTTAGAATTTAATTTTGTAATTGATATTTAGTATGGAAAATCAGATAATTAATTTATCTGGTTTTTTGTTTTGAAAGGAATGATTAATATAAATGACTCTTTTTATCGTACTAAGTTGTTAATTGGTGATGATGCATTTGAAAAATTAAAAAACTCTAAAATAGCAATATTCGGATTGGGAGGAGTTGGTTCATTTGCAGCAGAAGCAATTGTTCGTGCCGGTGTGGGAAATATAGATCTTTTCGATGCGGATATTGTCGACATAACCAATATTAATAGGCAACTTATAGCTGATATGTCCACACTTGGGAAACTTAAAGTAGAGGTTATGAAAAATAGAATAAAAAAAATTAATCCCCACGCTAATATCAATATCCACAAATGCTTTTTTGATAAAAATAATGAATCCCAGTATGATTTTACTTCATACGACTACATAATTGATGCTATTGATACTATATCTTCTAAAATTTTATTAATTGAAAAAGCCAAAAAATCAGGCGTAAATATAATAAGTAGCATGGGAACAGGCAATAAACTAAATCCTTGTGAATTTGAAGTTGCAGATATATACAGTACTTCTATTTGCCCTTTGGCACGAGTTATGAGGAGAGAACTAAAAAAAAGAAATATAAAAAGTTTAAAGGTTGTGTATTCCAAAGAAATTCCTTTATATATACCTCATGAAACAGATGAAAAATCTTTATTGAAGGCGACAAATCCAAAACGTGTGAATTCAAGCATATCTTTTGTTCCTCCTGTAGCAGGAATGATTTTGGCAAGTGAAGTTATAAAAGATTTAATGAAATAGCGGTGATTTTAATTTGAGTATTCGTGAATGGATAATTAAAGAAATTGATGAAAACAAAGTTTCTGAATTTTGTCAAAAATATAATATTCCGTATTTGGCGGCAGCTATTCTTTATTCAAGAGGTTATTGTGAAGAGAAAGATATTGAAAAATTTTTGAAAAATTCGGAAAAAGATAATGTTTTTGATATTACAGATATGGATAAAATTGTTTATAGAATTGAAAAAGCAATTATAAGTCATGAAAAAATTTGTATATACGGAGACTACGATGCCGATGGGGTAACGGCATCCGCTCTTATTTATAATTATTTACTTAATAGAAACTCAAATGTATTTTGTTATATTCCTGAAAGAAACAAAGATGGTTACGGACTTAATAAAATGGCTTTGGATTTTATAAAGAGTTGTGAGACCAAATTAATAATTACTGTGGATAACGGAATTTCTGCTTTTGAAGAAATTGAGTATGCTAGGTCTCTCGACATGGATGTTGTTGTGACGGATCACCATAGAATTAGAGAAGAGCTTCCTTGTGCATATGCTGTCGTGAATCCTTATAGAAAAGAATGTAAAAATTTAAAAAATAAAAATTTTTCAGGTGTAGGAGTAGCATTTAAAGTTGTGCAAGCGCTTGAAATGGGAAAGACGAGCGAAAAAGAACTTCTAAAAAAATATTCTGAATTGATTACAATAGGTACGATAGGAGATTCTATAGAACTTTTTGGAGAATCTGCAGAAATAGTCAGATATGGTTTGAAGAAAATGTCTTGTTCCGAAAATCCTGGAATATCGTCATTATTAAAGCGTTTAAATCTTTACGGTAAAGAACTTGATTCCGTATCTGTTGCATTTAGCGTTGTTCCGAGAATCAACGCCTGTGGAAGAATGGAAAATGCCAATCTTGCACTAAAACTTTTAACTTGTGAAAATTATGACAGAGCTGTTGAAATATCAGAAGAATTGTGTAAATTAAATGATTTGAGAAAAGATGAAGAAATTAAAATTTTAAAAGATGTTGAAGACGTTCTTTTGAAAGAACCGCACAGAAAATATGAAAAAATAATAATTGTAGAAGGGCAAAATTGGAACCATGGTGTTTTGGGAATAGCTGCTTCTAAAATGGTTCAAAGATATGGTAAACCATGTATACTTATAACGATTGAAGGTGAAACTTCTCGAGCTTCTTGCAGAAGTATAGAGGGTTTTTCGATATATGAATTGCTGTTCAGACATTCAAAATGGTTGACAAGATTTGGCGGTCATCCTATGGCTGCAGGATTTAGCATAAACACTTCTAATTTGGAGTTATTTAAGGAATCCATAAAAAAAGACTTGGAAAACTATTATGTGCCTAATTCAAGTTTACAAATTGATTTTGAACTAGGACCAGAACAAATTTCTCATAGTATATTAGAAGATATCAAAATTTTACATCCTTACGGAAATGGTAATCCAGAACCTGTATTCGGAATTTTTGGATTGAATTTAAAAAAAATAATCCCTATTGGAAATGGAAAACATTTAAAACTTATTTTTGAAAAACAAGGATTCGAGATGTCAGCACTTTATTTTAACAAAACTTTTGAAAATTTTTTGTTTTGTGAAAGAGATATTTTAGATATTGCAGTTACCTTACATAAAAATGAATATATGGGTTCTGTTTACGTTTCTTGTTACATAGTGGATTTAAGATTTGAAAACAGTGATTTAAAGAAAGTTATTGCCGAAAAAAATTTATATGAATCTTTTAAAAGAGGAGAAAATGTAAAAAATGATTTAAAATGTGTAATTCCAAATCGAAAAGATTTTGTTGATATATATAAATATTTAAAAACATTAAAAAATAAATGTATAAGAGTTGATTTGATAAACAAAAGAGTGTTTAATGACAGTAAGAACGTATTTATTATTTATGTTGTTCTAGATATAATGGAAGAACTTGGATTAATTTATATATCTAAAAACGCCGATGAATATACGATAACCGTAAATAATGTTAAAAATAAAGTTAATATAAGTGATTCTCTTATTCTTAGTTCTATAAAAAATGAAAAGGGGAATGAGAATGTCAATGAAGCTTGATTATAATACATATAGTGAGCTGTTAAAGCTTATAAATCAAAGTGGGAAAAATTACGATTTAAAAGTAATAAATAAAGCATATAAGGCTGCTTATAAAGCTCATTTTGGGCAAAAAAGAATTTCGGGAGTTGACTATATTCTTCATCCGGTTTCCGTAGCGTATATACTCGTAGAACTGGGTATGGATACTCCTTCGGTAGCTGCAGCTTTACTTCATGATGTTGTGGAAGATACTGCCCTTACACAAAAGGACATACGAGATATGTTCGGCGAAGAGATATCGATTTTAGTGGATGGAGTTACAAAACTTAAAAAAATACCTTCTTCGTCAAGAGAAGAGCAACAAGCTGAAAATATACGCAAAATGCTTCTTGCCATGTCTCATGATATAAGAGGAAGAGTGATTAAGCTCACTGATAGACTTCAAAATATGCGTACTATATCATGCATGGATATACAGAAACGTC
>CAMEMA010000049.1 GCA_945926705.1 uncultured Clostridia bacterium | reverse complement strand
TTGGTGTTGCTTCCGGTCCGTTACATGAACTTGGAAAGCAATCAGACGAAAAGTTGAAATCGAAAGTTTAAATTTAAGAAAAGTAAAATGCCACCGATATAATCGGTGGTTCTTAAAATGCATATAAAAAAATTATAATTAGCTATATTCCCGTTTATGGTCCGAGTGACTGGAATCGAACCAGCGGCCTCTTGAACCCCATTCAAGCGCGCTACCAAACTGCGCCACACCCGGATGTCACATTAAAATTACGTACTTTATTCTATCATATTAAAAAAATAAATTCAAGTGTATTTTTAGAAAAAATATTACATGTAATATTTAGTTCGTATATTGATTTTATTGCAAATACCAATTATAATGTTGATGATATATTCGATAAAAATAATTATAGAAACGAGGTTGTTATATTGAATTCTAATAATTTTAAAAAAGGAATAGCTTTTTGGATAATTTTATTAATTGGATTTATGTCTATTTCATATGCCTTGTTTTTTACAGATTTAAAAATCAACATAAGCGGAACTGCCAGTAATAATTGGAATATAAATTTTGAAGAATTTCAATATAACGGTGACGGCATTTTAACAAATTATATATTCACCTGCACAAACGGAAGCAATTGCGGAAACGTTACGCTTGAAAACAACGGACAAACTATTTCTATTACGAATGCTAAACTAAATTGCTACGGTAGTTACCTCTATTACGTAATGCCTGTAGTAAATGAAGGAAACATTGATGCATATTTACAAAATATAAAAACAGAAGTTGTAATAAGAAACGAAAACGATGAAGATATTACAAACAATTCAAATAATAATTTTATGCTAGATGTAAAACTATATAACGTCAATTCACTTACTTCAGACGAAAGTCAAGCCATTTACCTTCTCGAAGGCATTGAAGGAGGGTTCAAAAATAATGTTGAAATAAAGGGATATTCAGCCGGAAGTAATCAAAACAAGACATATTTAGCCATGAAAATAAGTTTAAACGAAAATAATGATACTTCTGTATACTCAGAAAATAATTTTGAAATAACGGTAACTCCGTCTTGGGCTTCTAAAATGGCAAACAATTAAACCGTAGCAAAATTTATTAAAATAATTAAGTGTTAATTTCTTATATTGTTTTGTATATTGATATTTTATTTATATTTTTGATAAAAAATTATAAAAATTTAATTTTATAGTTGATATTTATAAAAATTTAATTTATAATAAGTACTGAAAATTTATATTGAAAGGAGAAAACATTATGAAAAAATTATAAGTGTGTATGTACAATAATTTAATTTATAATTCCAACAGTTTAATTGAAAGGAGAATAAACAATGAAAAACAGTACAAACAGCAAATCTAAGCGCAATATTATGGCAATTACAATTTTGTGTATACTGGGAGTTTTATCCGTAGCATACGCAGCATTTTCTACAAATTTGAAGATTGGTTTACAAGGAACTGCAGATAATAAGTGGAATGTTCAATTTGACCATTTACCCAGCACGGGGGAGATTTTTGTAACACAAGGTTCAAAAACCAGTGACAGCGATTACTCAACTGGAACAGTCGATTGGAAAAAGGGTGACGATGATGCTGATCACACAAATATTAGTATAACAGGTTTGCAACTCGCAAATTTAGATGACACATTTTATTACGTATTCACTATAAAAAATAATGGTACTGCTATAGCACAATTAAGTGAACCTCCAACATCTAAATCCCTGCCTGCAAGTGGTAGTACTATAACTCATAGTTATTATGCCGATGACGGAACAAAAACAAATTATACTGTAACTTACAATGCTAAGCTTTTTAAAGTGGGCATAAAACCCACAACATCAGATGCATGTAAAACTGCTTGTATAGATGATAATGAGATGGGTTCGAATTTTCAAGGTTATTCTCTTAATAAAGACAATGAAATGTACTTGGTACTTAGAGTTGATGCAACATACAAAGATAGTGATGGAAACCCACTAGATTCCATACCGGGCAATACTACATTTACAGGAGAGAGTCTTGAATTTGGTGTATTTACAGGAAAGTGGGTATCTGTAGACGGGACAGCAGGGGCGGTTGGTTAAAAATCTTTTCATTCTAACCAATTAAATAAATTACTCTAACTACTTAACTATATGAAAATAAATATCAAGAAAGAAGGATGAAAAAGTATGAAGAAAACAACTAATGTGAATATAACGATTTTTTTAGAGTTGATTTTGCTTTTTACTTTTTCTTCCGCGTGTATTTGGTTCAATTTAAGCAATCCGCTAATAATAAGTATCATTTTTGCGATTGCTTCCTTTATTTTAACACGTATTTACGGATTTAGAACCTGCAATAACAGATTTGTGGAAGACTCTATTTACACGATAATTATCGTTCTGGGATTATATTACACTTTTATATATATTTTGGGACTGGTTTGCGGTTTCTATAATAATCGTTATTCAGGTTCAAATTGGTTTATATTTATTTTCACAAATGTTTTGGAAATTGCTGTTTTGGAATTTTTCAGGTACATTGTTATTTCAAGTTCAAAACATTCAAAATTCAGCATGGTTCTGATATCAGTCGTACTTGCTTTATGTGATGTCTCGGACTTAATTCGCAAATGTAACTTCAATGATATAAGTGATTCAATAGAGGTGTTTGGACTTTATGTTATACCGTCTTTACTCAGTAGTATTGCATTTACGTATATCTGTTTAAAGACTGAAAACTATAAGCCCGCAATGTTTTATAGAATAATAATTAAAGCGGCAGAATATTTTATTCCAATAATTCCCAACACGGGACTATATATTCAATCAATACTAAATACTATCTTACCGATAGTGCTTTTTATTTCTTTTTACAGTATATTTAAAAAACATAATAAATTAGTACTACGCGAAAAAAAATATGAAAGAATAACAAAAGTGTTTTGCTCCATTTTAATTCTTTTAATGATTATCTTCATAATGCTTGTAAGTTCGATATTTAAGTATTTTATTGCAGCTGTTGGTTCCGGATCAATGGAACCTACAATAAATACAGGTGATGGTATATTAGTTAGAAAATTAGATAAAGACGAAATAAAAGATTTAAATATTGGAGATATTCTTGTTTATGAGAAGTATCAAAAAATAGTAGTTCATAGGATTGTAACCATAATTCCTGATGAAAATGAACGCCGATTCGTAACAAAAGGGGACCACAACAATGATTCGGATAATTATGTTATAAGCGAGGAAGAAGTTATAGGAATAGCTATTTTCAGAATACCTTTCATCGGATTACCTACAGTATGGTTAGTTAATCAGTCAAACTTTTAAAATAGGAGATAATTTTTATGATTAAATTAAAAAAGTTTTCGTTTTTAATCTTAAGTGGAATATTAGTTTTGATTTCAGGATTTCTTATAAATTTTGGATTGAATTATAAAAATGAAAGAAAATTGCATTACACCGAACACGGCGATGCAGATTACAAAGTATACTTGAAACCTAATCATTATTTCACAGAAGAATATTTGGAAAAAGGAAGAAAGTATATAGCAAATTTGATAGATCACATAGATATTGACTATCATTATAATTTTAAAGGAAACAAACCAATGAATTACACCTGTAAGTATGGAATAACAGCTTACAGTAAAGTCACAGACAGTGCAAATGACAAAAAAATCATTTATGATACCAGCAAATGCCTAATGGAAGAAAAAGTAGTTAATTTTGAAAATAGCTCTAACGTAGAATTAAACCAGCCAATAAGTATAAACTATGAAGAATACAGTTCAATCATACAAAACTTCATACAAGATTATAAGCTCGGCTCTTCCGGCGCCACGCTTAGTGTGATACTTTCTGTAAGCTTGGAAGGCAAAAGCGAAGGATTTGAAAACTTAATTTTAGATAAAAGCTTTATAACACTTAATATACCGCTTAAAAACGAAGCAATTGAAATGGAAATAAGCAATCAGGAAATAGACAACGAAGGTGACAAAACGGAAGTAAGCAATAACAAAACTATTAACTGGTTATGTTATATTTTTGCTGCAGTTCTTCTATTACCATCGTTATGTTATATATGTTTTTTTATAAATAAATCTATTAAAAATATTAAAAAAGTGTCTTCCTATGAAGGAACGAAAAACAAGATACTGCATAGATATAACCGATTCATATCGGAAGTGTTAGAAATACCGGTTCTAAGTAATTGTACGATAATAGATATGAAAGATTTTGATGACTTAATGAATGCCAGAGATTGCACTGAAAAACCGATTTTATTTAAAGAAATAAATCAAGGCTCCGAAGGACTTTTCCTTATAATCGATAGAGAGATTGTATACAGGTATTTTTTGAAAAATAAAGAAGAAACTTAATATTATTTTTTAAATGGAGGTGACGGAATTGAAGAGAGTAAAAAAATTCAAGAACAAGAATGTTATATTTTTGCTTTTTTCTCTTTGTATAATTACAATTTTAATGCTTTCCGTCTCCTATGCAAAATTTACAACCAGTCTTTCAATAAGCGAAAAAGGAAAGATTATTACATTTCCTAAAGGTATCTATTATTACAAAGAGCCGGGTGCAGATATAGGCTATTTTTATACCGATGGAAGCTTGACAAATGTGATGACTTCATATTCGGAAGAAACAGGGAAAACAGAAGAAATATCTACACTTGGAAAATTTTTGGAAAATATAAATCAGAAAACTAATTTATATATGGTTTCAACATATACAGAAGTTATCAATGATTACGAAGTATTGGCGACATTTTCTGAAGATATAGATGTTTATGGATTTAATATAGAAGGAAAAAGCTATTACGAAACAGATACAGAAAGCAATTCCGGTACACTGGGTTACCTCTTTAAAATAGATACGAATCCTCAATTCAATGAATATGAAACGGGAAATGATGATGGATATACAGGGGGAAATGATGATGGATATGCAGGGGGAAATGATGATGGATATGCAGGGGGAGACTCTGTCGAGGAAGATTATGAGTATAAGATATTAGCAAGATACTATATATTTAATAAAGTTAATTCAAATACGCATTTTAATATTCATAGTAAATGCGCAAACTCGGATGATACTTTTGATATCTTTACATCGTCCGTATATAATCCTGCATCAATAAATTTTGACTGTATGCAGTTTATAAATGAAAACAAAAAATCTTACAGTAACCTCCTCCATGGATACGGTAATATAAATAATACGAATATTTATGGTAATTTTCGTATTGCACTCGAAGGAGTACCTAACGCAGATGCTGTCGATATTGGAAAAACTACTGTTTATGATTTTAACGATTCAGAAATAGAAGATGGCTTTAAAAATTTTTTATCTTCAAACAAAAGCGTTTTTATCGATATTAATAATTTAAAAATAAGTAATAGTTCAAATTTAAAATTTTCTAAAAGCTTAATTTCACTTTATGATGAATCTACTATTACAATTCGAGATGATATTTCACTTAACACTTGTTATGAATATGGAATTGAAAATATAAACAATACTGAATGTCATTTGCAGATGTCAAGTGACCAAATTGATGTTTATGATGCCAGTAATATTTCTTCTCTATCAAAACTTATTAATACGGCTAAAAAATTTGTATTAGAGCGTAGCAAATTTAATTTGGGAACTATAACAAACCCTTTAGCTATCGATAAAGGTAAGTATATAGATTTAGATAGTATAAATGAAAGCAAGATATATGTTAAGTCAAAAGATGAAGATACACTTAATTCAGGTGGATCTGTGGTGATTGCTAAAGCGATAGATGAAGATTCAGCTAAGAAATTTGCCAAATATTTTTTAACTACAAGCGATGAATATATAATAGAGACAGATGGAATCAATATTGTTATGGTTAAACATAATATTTCATACTACTACAAAGAAATTGGAAGTGATATTGGATATTTTTATAAAGATAATAGTTTAAGCCAAATAATGACAGACAGTTCAGGTAACAACATTTCAAGTCTTACTAAATTTGCGGAGACTCTTACTTTAGAAACAGATTTATACATGGTTTCAACTTACACCGAAGATTTTACAAGCAGCAGCAGTACTACCGTTACTTTTTCTCAAAACGTTAATATATATGGCTATAATATTCCTGGAAAAAGCAGCTATGAAAAAGCTGATTCAAGCTCTGACACACTTGGATATCTTTTTAAGTTTTATAAAACCCAGCAAAACAGTACAACTTATGATATTGCTATGGGAAACAATGCTGTATTAAAATGTTACAGTAAAGATTGTAATTCAGATGAAGTATTCGATATCTTTTTATATTCAGGATATAAAGACCCTTCAAATATTATACAAGGTAAAAAAGAATTTATTAATACCAATAAAAATAAGTACAGCAACGCCATAAGGGGATGCGCTAAATTTCAAAATGTCGACTTATATGGAAATTTTTACATTTTATCGGAGTCATTTTGTGTTTATTCCAATATAACTTTATATGATTTTGATGATAGCACTATTGAAAATAAGAGAACAAATATAATTGCTTCTCCGACGAACAGCTCTTACGAGATATATGCAAAAAATATAGTCGTTGATGAAAAAACTTGTACTTTTTCCGCCGAAGGCTTTAAGTTTTTAGCGGCTAACCATTCGGGGGATAATATTGAAATTCAAGATTACAATTTGTGGAATACATTGGCTAAATACGGTGTAAGTATGAGTTCCGGCGCAAAAGGAGGAACATCTGGAGTAACAATTACTGAAAAGTCTATTATTGACCTTATTTCTAATATGATAAAAACTTTTACGCAATTTAGATTAACAAATGGTGTTAATAAAATCGGCAGTGAAGAAAATCCTATAGTCATACCTGCAAACAAATATTTGATGGTAAGGGAAGTTAAAGAAAATAGTAGAGTCTATATTAAATCCGGCAATACAACAGCAATTAACTCCGGTTCTGATATAAAGCTCCTTGTGCTCGGGTATGGTAACACAGGTACTCTTAATGATTTTTTACCATATTTTACTCTTGTCGATGCTCCGGG
>CAMEMA010000048.1 GCA_945926705.1 uncultured Clostridia bacterium | reverse complement strand
GTTGCGGGAATTGATGTTTTAAAACCTCTAAAAATAACATTTAGAAAAGGTGAAATAACACAATCTTCGGATTTTAATTTAGGCCACTTTTCATCAGGACATAGCGATTATTCTTGGATTAAATATGAAATAGACGAGCAACAAAGCACAGGTATTTTCACTCTTAATGAGTGTACTTTCAATGATGAATACAGTAATACAGTAAATAAGTTTTTTACCGAAGTTAAAAATAAAAATTTAAAAAATATAGTGATAGACCTTAGAAATAATAATGGTGGTAATTCTAGGGTAATAAATGAATTTGCTGCATATATTAAAAACCTACCAACTACAATAAAAGGATTTCGTAGACACATCAGAGCAAACAATAAGTTAATATATGAGGATGGAATTTATAAATTAACCGCCGAAGATATAAAACTGAGAAACAGTTTACCACTTTATGATGGTAACATATATGTTTTAACTTCCCACGCTACGTTTAGCTCGGGTATGTGGTTTGCGACAATATTTTCTGATAATAATCTCGCTAAAATAGTGGGTGAAGTGCCTGGAAATTCACCAACAAGTTTTGGTGATACCACAGAGATTTATACTACACCGAATGCCAAATTAATGTTTAATACTTCATTCAAAAAGTTTTACCGCCCTGATGAAACAAAAGATGGCAAAAGATTGATTCCTGACATAAATACTCCAGCCAAAAATGCACTTAACAGGGTTTATGAAATAATCGATGAAGAAAAAAATTATAGCCATTTGGAAACAGAGCATTTTGATGTTATATATCCTAAAGACAGCAAAGGACAATGCGAAAAAGCTTTAAAAGAGCTTGAAGAAAGCTACGATAAAGTAACAAGTGATTTGAAAGTTAAAGTAGACAAGAAAACCAAAATAAAACTTTTCAAAACTAAAGATGATTTTCATAAAAGTATAGGCTGCTACGGAACCGAATATGCAAACTGGGTAAATGGCACAGGAAATAATGGATTTATTAAAACTCACCTTGAACTTACACCCGAAAGAATGAAAGAAATACTCGTTCATGAATTTACTCATATCGCAGTAGAAAATATAAATAGTGGTCATATTCCATTCGTATTTAATGATGGGATTGCAACATATGAGGCAGGTCAATCGTGGTTAAAAAATAACTTACCAAATATAGACCGCTTACCTGAAGAACCTGATTGGCTGATTAAAGGGAATTTTCCTAAAGAAATTAATAAATATGCTTTTGCGTACTCGTTTGCTGAGTTTATTATCAAAAACTATGGCTATGATAAAATGATAGAATTTTTGAAAGTTGATTATCAAAATAACAAATTCAATTTTGAAAGCATAAAAGATATTTATGGCAAGTGGAGAAGTTCATTACTCAATTAATAATTAATTTTAAATGGCATTAATAAATTTAGATTTATAGCACTTATTTACATAAAAAAAATATTTATAGGCTTTATATATACGTCTAATATTATTGACAGCTACTAAGAAAAATGATAATATTTAATTGTTGCGGTATTAAAAGTTCGGACTTAAGCGGTCATGCTGGAATAGGCAGACAGGCATGTTTGAGGGGCATGTGTCGCGAGACGTGCGGGTTCAAGTCCCGCTGACCGCACCATATGTAGAAAGATTTAATTGACATAACTTTTTTCTACAGTTCTCCTTTTGATTAAGTATGATTGGTTTATTCTGATCGTACTTTTTTTATTATTTAAAAAATACATATCAAAATTTCATAAAATATTCAGAAATATAAAATATAGTAATTAACAATTTGAATTTTTATGATAAGATGTTTTAAAATAAATTTAATTATAAGTCTTTTACATACAATGCTCTAATTGCGTTTAATATAGCAATCACCGTTACGCCTACATCAGCGAATACAGCTATCCACATATCAATTACATGGCTCAAACTTAAAATAAGACAAACAAATTTTACTATAATAGCCAATGAAATATTTTGGCGAACTATAGATAAACATTTTTTTGATATTTTTATAACTTTTGGTATTTTCATCGGGTTATCGTCCATTAACACTACGTCTGCCGCTTCTATGGCAGCATCGGCTCCCAACGCTCCCATTGCTATTCCAACATCTGCTCGGGATAGTGCGGGTGCATCATTAATTCCATCGCCTACAAAAGCAATTTTTCCGCCGCAATCGTTTCTGTTTAAAATTTTTTCAACTTCGGTTGCTTTATTTTCAGGAAGCATATCTGCTTGAAATTCATCTATTAAAAGATTTTTAGATACTTTTTCCGCCACTTTTTTTGAATCTCCGGTAAGCATTATTGTTTTTTTTATGCCCATTTTTTTCAATTCCGCTATAGCCTCCTTCGACGTTGATTTTTCTAAATCGGAAATAACTATATGTCCTGCATATTTACCATCTAAAGTTATATGAAGTATTGTACCTGAACTATGGCATTTCGGATAATCAATATTCATTTGTTCCATTAACTGATTATTTCCAACTGCAACTTTTATACCATCTACTATAGAAATTACACCATGTCCGCTCATTTCTTTTACATTTGTAACTCTTGAAATATCTATTTCTTTTCCATACGCTTTTTGAATACTTTTACTTATAGGATGAGATGAGAAACTCTCCGCTAGTGCCGCATATTCAAGTATTATTTCATTTTCTAATTGATTATGATGAATTCCTTCTAATTCGAACGTTCCTTTAGTTAGAGTACCCGTTTTATCAAAAACTATTGTTTTAGTCATAGATAGAAGTTCTATAAAATTAGCACCTTTTATAAGAATACCGTTTTTCCCGGCTCCTCCTATTCCTGCAAAAAAACTTAAAGGAACACTTACCACCAGAGCACATGGACAACTTATTATTAGAAATGTCAATGCTCTATATATCCAATCATTCCAATTAGGCATTTTTGACAACACTAAATTAAATAAAGGGGGAGTAATGGCTATTATAAGTGCAGTTATACAAACTATAGGTGTGTATATTTTTGCAAATTTAGAAATAAAATTTTCTGATTTGGATTTTCGGGAATCGGATTCTTCTACAAGTTTAAGGATTTTAGAAACAGTTGAATCTCCGAATACTTTTGTTGTACGTATTTTTAAAATTCCTGTTATATTTATACATCCGCTTATTACCTCATCTCCAGATTTAACTTCACGCGGTATGCTTTCTCCGGTTAATGCACTAGTATTCAGAGAAGAATTTCCTTCTGTAATGATTCCATCAATCGGAATTTTTTCTCCGGGATTAACAATAATTTCACTACCTACAGGAATATCATAAGGTGAAATTTTTAAAATTTTACCATCTTTTTTCATATTGGCATAGTCCGGTCTAATATCCATCAATTTACTTATATTTTTACGACTTTTTTCTACTGCATAATCTTGAAATAATTCGCCTATTTGGTAAAACAGCATTACTGCTACAGATTCGTTATATTCATTGCTATTTTCGTATATAGAAAGGCAAAACGCACCAATTGTTGCTATTGTCATCAAGAAATTTTCATCAAATATTTTTCCATTGAATATTCCTTTAAATGCTTTTATCAACACATCATAGCCTATAATTAAATATACAGCCATATAAAGATACATTTTTATTTTAGGCGAAATAGAAATGAGATTTAATCCCAAAACCATTAATGTTGAAAAAATTATCCTGCTTAGTATGATTTTTTGTTTTTTATCCATTTTTTCTCTCCTTTTTATTATATTTCAAAAATTAATTTAAATTTTACTATTAAATTACTATCATTATATAATACAAACAGCAAAACAGTCAATATTGATATTTTTAATCTATTAATAATACAATAAATGTAAAATTTGAATGCTAACCTGTTATATATGTTATATGTTGAAATTTAAAACATAACTATTGTTAAAAACAAACATTATGTTATAAAACATGTTGTATAATTAAAGAGATAATACAATTTTTAATGATTTATTAAGTATGAAAAATATTGTTGACATTTTTTATAAATACTGATAGCATTTAAACTACGTTGTTATCCGCTCGTAGCGAAGCTGGATATCGCAGCAGATTCCGATTCTGAAGGTCGGGGGTTCGAATCCCTCCGGGCGGACCATATAAAAAATATTGTTAAAATCTCACTTTTAAATAGTGAATAAAAATGAATTATTGCTTTCATATACAGATCATAAATCCATAAAAACTAAATATTGCAATTATAATGTAAATTTTTTACAAATATGTAAACTAAAAAGCTTAATTATAGCAACTATTGGAAACATGATGATAAAAAATTATTTACTTTTAGAGAATGGGAAATTTAAGCTTAAATCTATAAATTGAATGTGATATAATTAAATGGAGATGTTTCAATGAAGTTTAAGTGTTGAAACTGATTGAATATTTGATTTATTTTATGAATAGGAGCGTAGAATTAATTGGATAATTCTGTAGACAAGTTGAAGAAAATTCTGGAAAGTGAAGACATAAAAGAAAAGCGTAGTCCTCAAAAGTGGGCAGGGTTTGTGGAAAGTACTGTAGTAAATTTTTTTGATGAATACAAGATAGAAAAACTTTCAGTCGAAGATGGTAATGGAAACAAAGCAAAATTGTCTAGGACTAAAGATAATAATATAAAGATAGAATACTATTCTACGGTTATGATGTAGTAAATATGTGAAACAGCTTCTTTATTATAGTTATGGAAGTTGTTTCAAATTTTTTATGTTTTAATTTATTGATTGTATGTTTAAAATTTTTAAGGCTTTTAACTTATATAATATTAATTTATTTGAAATGGAGACTATACAGTATGAAAAGCGCGTTAATAGCAATGAGTGGGGGAGTTGATAGTTCGGTTGCCGCTTTGCTCACTTTAAATGAGGGATTTAAATGTGTAGGTGCAATGATGAAACTTTTTCAAGGTGATTTAGAAAGCATAAAATGTGACAAAACTTGTTGCTCGCTAGATGATTCCAAGGACGCAAGAGCTGTGGCTTTCAAATTAGGAATACCTTTCTATGTATTTAATTTTAAGGATGAGTTTAAAAAAAACGTAATAGATAAATTTGTTGATTGTTATCAACAAGGAAAGACACCTAATCCATGTATTGAATGCAATAAGTATTTAAAATTTGATAAAATGCTTAAAAGAGCTTTAGAATTAGGGATGGAATATGTTGTAACAGGTCATTATGCGCGTATAAAGTATGATTTATCAATGAATAGATATTTACTAAAAAAAGGTATTGATACTAGCAAAGATCAAAGTTATGTGTTATATTCTATGACTCAAAACCAACTAAAACATACACTTTTTCCGTTGGGCGATTTGACAAAAAAAGAAGTAAGAGAAATAGCGTCAAAAAACAAATTTATAAATGCAAACAAAAGTGAAAGTCAAGATATATGTTTTGTCCCGGATGGAAATTATGCTAATTTTATAAAACATTACACCAAAAATTTAATAGGATTTAAGCCAGGGAATTTCGTTGACGAAGATGAAAATATATTAGGTAAACATAAGGGAATAGTTAATTACACTGTAGGACAAAGAAAGGGATTGGGAATAAGTTATAAATACCCTCTTTATGTAAAAAAAATAGATCCAGAAAAAAACGAGGTGATATTAGGCAAAGAAAGTTCATTGTACTCTAAAACAGTCTTTGCTAACAATATAAATCTCATTCCTGTTGACAAGATTAACGGCAAAATTAAAGTTACAGTAAAATTAAGATATAAACAACCTGAGCAACCTGCATTTTTACACCAAATTGATGATAATACCATTTGCGTTGAATTTGAAAAAGCTCAAAGAGCTGCCGCAAAAGGACAAGCTATGGTTATTTACGACGGAGATATAGTAGTAGGAGGGGGGACAATAATTTAAAATATTTATTTTATCTTGACTTTTCCTAGAATTTATAATATATTTATATAAAATATAGAAAAGGTGGTAAGTTTATGGAGAAAATAACTGTACAGGATAGTGAAATTAATTATGGAATTTTTAATAGTAAAATAGAATTTGAACAGGATGCGAAGCTTTTTCCAAAAGGTCAACCGGTTTATACTGATATAAAACAAGGATATACAGATTTGGATTGTTATTTTTTATCGGTCGTTGCAGGACTTGCAAAGAGTAAACCTAAGACATTATTAGAGTGCTTTCCAGAATATAAAGATCTTAAAGAAGATGAAATAAATAAAAAATTTTCAGAAGCTAAAACAATAGAAATTGAATTTTATAAAGTTAAAGAATGTTCTGATTTTTATAAACCAGGTAGAAAATTGACAATTGTAGTAGATAAAACCGCTCTCAGGAAAGGAGGTGCCCCATGGGTAAGACTTCTTGAAAAAGCTTACGTAGTTTACAGAGCAAAAGGATATGATCCGAATTATGATGTCTCCAAAAAAGTTAAAAGTCAAGGATATGATCCGAATTATGATGTCTCCAAAAAAGTTAAAAGTCGAGTTATAGATGGTTTAAATGGTGGCGACAGTGCTACCGTTATAGTTACTTTAACCGGACACGCTGCTCAATCGATAAATTTGTTAGAAGATGAAGAAAGATCTAAACTTGTAAAATTTAAAAGTTATTCTGACGAAGCACAACAAAAATTTAACCAAATACAAAATGCTATTAAAAAGAATAATGTTGTTACAGCAAGCGCTAAGCTTGGAAGTAGATTATACAGCAAAGGATTGTTTTTACAACACGTTTATACCGTTATTAATACTTATGAAGAAGGCGGTTTTAGATATGTTGTAGTTAGAAATCCTTATGCTAACAGATCTCGAACTTATGAAAAAGATTCAAAAGGTGTAATGCACAGCAAGGTTACAGTAAATAAAGAAGAAAGTCAAAAAGGTATTTCAACACTGGAGTTAAATGATTTCCTTAAATACTTCAAATGTGTAGAGATCGAGGAAGATAGTTCTTCGTCGTCGAGTTCTTCATCATCAAGCTCTTCGCTGTCAAGCCCTTCATTAGAGAGCCCTTCACAACAAAGTTTTTCATTAGAAAGTTCTTCATCGTCAGGTCCTTCATTAGAGAGCTCTTCACAACAAAGTTTTTCATTAGAAAGTTCTTCAT
>CAMEMA010000047.1 GCA_945926705.1 uncultured Clostridia bacterium | reverse complement strand
AAGAATGGAACCTTGGTATCTGCCCCAGTTGGCATTTCGAAAAATTCTTTTGCCATGAAATCATAGATAGGATTTCCTTCATAACAAGCGATTTCCTGAGGAAGTTCAGGTTTATTACTGTTGATTTCTGTAACTGCATTCTCAAAACAGATATAATCCATATCTTCTTCCTGCTCATTCATTGTAAGCTCGAAAATCGTAGAATAGTCTACTCTTTTCCAGACTGAAGCGGCAAAGGTGGAATCTTTTTGAACGTCTAAAAATGGAATAAACTGATTTCTCGTCAGTTTTTTCATTGCATCTGGCATTATATTTCACTCCTTTTCTTTTCTAAATATTCTACATAAAATTGACCCTCATATCTTGCGATTGATGGATTATCTGTAGTAACATATACCTCAGGAGCCTTATAAGTAGCTCCGATTTCATTAACAATATAATCCTCTCCAAAATCTGGAAATTCATTAGCATTGTTTTTTCTTTCAATAAAGGAAATTATCTTGTCAAACACATTGATAGCATCTAAGTTTAAATCGCTTGTACCACCATCATCATATGGCTTGATAAGATTGATATAGAACATCAATCTAACTTCCTTTGTTCCATCATTGTAGTTATTAAGTATTTGACTTCCAGAATTTGAATTGACTGAGGAAGAATCAATATCCATCGGTATAACATTAAAATATACATAATCCCCCATATCCGGACATTCCTGAAGCCATTCAGATAAGCACTTATATACATTAGTCATTATTAACCTCTCCTCCTGATATAAGCAGTCAAAGCATTTGCAACCTCTCCAGCTTTATCACGTTCTGCGGCTTCTTCCCAATGACTTTGAGCAAGGTAATTTTTTTCTTTGCTATGATTCAATGGTCTACCGGATTTGCTTATCCCTTGCCATTGATATCTTGAGTATTTCTGAACATATGTCAACTTCCAAGGCTCAGTCTGATAAGTTTGTGCAAGAGTTCCTGTGTCAAATGGTGCATATTTTGTGAATATTTTCCCCCAAGTTTCCGCTAAAAATCTTCCGACGGAATCATCAAAGATTCTACCAAGAATCTTATCTGTTGGTTTCATTTTAACATCAATCTTTACACCCATTTTATACACCACCTACTCTGAACTCAAATTTTACTGATAATTTCTGGTCTACCTGCTCGATGCTCATTATCTCACATGAATTCGGTTCGTAGTCATTCTTTATCGTGATGATATTTTTATCAGTCACATCTTCCTCAACTGTACCAAGAATTATGACATCGCTTGGGGATAATGTGTAGAAGCCAGTTTTATCAGCAAGATTTTTCCAATCCTTATAAGGAAGATATTTCCCAGTAAATGGAATAAGAATGGTAAATTGCTGACCCATTCCTACTGTTTTTCCAGTTACACTTGCAAGTGAAGTTTTCTTGTAAACACAGTCAGTTAAAATGGTTTTATACCAAATATCAGTATTTGTTGTAGAATCTTTTCGTTTGAGTTTATTGAGAAGGGTTACTGTACCTCGCACGGTTTACCCACCTCCCTCGATAGAAAAGTTCGGGATATTCTGGATATAAATACTGCTTCATCAGTGCTGAGAATTTTTCTGTCAACATTTCTTCTGAATCTTTGCTGGTATCATATCCAAAAGATTCTATCCCATTGCTATAAGATGTCAATCCAGAACCTTTTTCCTTTGAATCACTCTTTGAGTTTTCTATATCAATTAGTTTTACCTCCAACATTTGCACAGCTTCTGGGACGGATTCCATTTCATCAATCATTCTGGAAAGTCTTCCAGATGTGATATAATCCATCTTTGATTCTGTGTCAAATTGTAAGGAAGGGAATACATCTTTCGAGCATTTCCCGCCTAAATTCTTATATTCTTCAAACGTCAAATACTTCATGATGTATCCCCTTTCTTCTACTCAGCTTCTGAGGCGGAGGCAACCTTAGTTGCTGACTTCTTTGTTGTCTGCTTTTTTGTCACTTCTTCTCCACCCATCATATTGATATAAGAATCAATGACTTCAGGGTTTTCTGTGACTAAAACTGCACCATCTGGCATCTTAATTTCCATGATTTATTCCTCCAATTCTAATATTACGCTGCATGAGTTCCATCATACCACAAAATGGTATCAGGCGTTACTGCTTTCGTTCCATAGTAGAAGAACATCTCTACCGCTACAGCCTCACTCAACGGAATACGTTCGGCAGAATATGGTTTAGATGATACTGGCTGTGCAATGGATTCATCCATCATGATTTCGAATTTAACTCCGGACGGAAGTCTGTTCGAGTTATAGCACTTAACTCCATGATACATCACGAACTCTTCTACTGTAGTATCCACGTTTGTATTCGTTACAGTATCAAGATACATTCTCATTGCCGAGTAAGTATCCGGGTCAAATGTAATGGAAAGCATGGAACGGTCCAATCCGTCAATATAGTTATTTTTCAATTTCTCAAGCTGAAGAATTGCGGATTCAACAATATCCTTAATATCTGTCAAAGCACTTGCCGGTTTGAACTGTGTTCCAGCTGTCTTACCCTCTGCAAAGAATGCGGTATCAAGTTCTGCAATCATTCTTTGTGCATGATTTGCGGAACGCTTAGCAACCAATCCGTCTACACCAAGCAGTCGGATATCTTTCTCTTCGATTTCTTCTACAAACTCTCGGTTCGTATCAATAGCGACTGTAACAGGATTTCCTTTTACTACTGTTCCTTTAGAAGCTGTACGAGCAGTTCCATATGGCTGTGAACTAGCATTCACGAATCGTTTAGCCTCTACTGTGCCGGCTGTTGGGTCACCACTCAAATCTGTATTCTTGATTTTAGAGGAAACTGTGCCTTTTTGCACGTTTGCAATAACACCATCATATGCTTCTTTCAGTAGCATCTTTCCATCTGGGCTTCCGTCAAGCAATACGTTTAAAGAATCAATTCTTGTTGTTTCTGGTCTTGCCATTTTTTAATCTCTCCTTTTCTACCAAAATGTAACCGAAGGCTTTTCCACATCACCTTTCGGCTGTGTTTCTGTTCCAGATGATTTTCCACTAAACTGCGGTTTAGGTGGTTCATCCCCCTCAGAATTTGCTGTATCCTCTTTTAGGAATGCATCTGCATCCGTTTTCTTATAAGATTCAAGGAAGTCATCAAATCCCTGCAACTGTCCGTCTTTCATTTTCATTTCCTCTTTCAACGCATCTGCTATGAAAGCTTTTTTCGCTGAGTTTGAGGAAAATTTCAACTCTGCAACTTTTTCTTTAATAGCAAATTCATAAGCCTGCTGACTTAATTGCTTTTCGTAATTAGATTTCTCTGTGTTGTAGGTGTCCTGCAATGCTGAAAGTTCTTTCTGCAAGTCAGCTAACTTCGTGGTATCTGTTCCTGCGTCTTTCAACTTTCCTTGAAGGTCTTTGATATCAGCATCTCTCTGTTTGATGTCTGTATCATACTTGTTCTTATAAGTATCCCTCTCACCTTCAGCCTTTTCAAGCTTGCCTTGGATTTTAGTTACTTCTGATATTGTCTTATAATTTTCATTTAAGACCTTATCAAATTCTTCCTTCTTGTCTTCCGGAACTGTAAGTTCGAAAGATTTAAGAATCTCATAGATATTCTTCATGTTTCTGCACTCCTTTATAATCTAAAATGATATTTTTAACCCGCTTTCCGGGTTTTGGATTATTTACATTTTATATTATACACAAGTTATCCACATTTGTAAAGTGTTTTTTGAAAAAATTGTTGATAACTTGTGGATAAGTAAAGTTATCAACAAGTAAAATGTTAAAATTGTTTATAACTCATTGACAAAACAAAAGTTATCCACAATTTTCTGTGGATAACTTGTTGATATGTTTATAACTTTTCCTAAAATTTATAAAAAATTTACAAAGAATTACTTGAATTATCTATTTTTATGTGTTACAATATATAATATAAAAGTTAATAAATACATAGCTTCAAAGAAGCAGAAAGAGGTGCAATATGATAAATGAAAAAAGAGCAATAAACACATACAATAATATCATGTCCGATTTAGGTTATGAGCATAACACTATTGGAACAAGATATAGTGAGTCTACAGAGAATTGGAATCTACGTGATATGGTTGCAGAATGTGATTATACTTTATCTACTTTCTATGAATCAGGGCATTATAACGAAGAACTAATATATAGTGACAGAAAAATGTGGAAAAATTATACATCACGTCTGAAAAGGTTTATTACAAATTATAAACTTTACATAGAAAATATGAAATGCTGTTCCAGACATTGTAGCAAGTACGACAACTAAATAGAAAAAGGCATATACATTAGTTGTATATGCCTATTTTATTATAAATCATAACCAGGAACCTTTGCTCTGTTCCATTGTCTACGAAGATTGGCTTGTTTTGATGTATATCCGTAAGATTGCTTCAATCTCTTTAACTGTTTTTTCTGTTCTTCTGCGTCTTTTCCTGCCTTTTGTAAGGCTATAATCTGTTCTTGTTTGTATCTCATCTTTGTTTCAAGATTTCTCATTACTTGACTGGCTTCGTACCTTGTTATTTCCTTATCTCCCACTTTTATTTTTTCTGTAGAATAATCTTGTATTCTTTTCAATTCTTTATCATCATACGTAGGGGGTGATATACCAAGAATTATATAATATATTCCATGTTGGCAATTGCATGTTCCAAAATGTCTTTTTAGGCTGTCATTGATTGAATGATACTTTGAAAGACTATATTGCCTTCCTTGATATGGAAGATGGTCTTCTGCACATAATCCATGAGCATCTATTTCAACCCCATCTGCCCCAAATTGTCTGCCTGCTTCTAATCTTACGCCAAAATTGACTTGACGAACTCCTTCTAAAATGTTCATCCTAGCCGCACTATCCAATCTTCTTGTTCTTCCACTTGAATATTTAACTCTTGCTCCTTGCGTTGCTTTAGCAAGAACAATCTTTTCTAAAGCATCTTGATATCCGTCCATTCCGGTTGCTACTGTATCTATAGCCAAATCAATAGCATCCTTATAATCCTCCGCAATACTAGTTGTATTTGCCATGTTGGCAAATGTGCCGGCAGTCAAATTTCTTACGGAACTGATATAATTCTGTATTGCGATGTTTTCAGAAAAATCGGGTTGAGTGATTCCTCTATGCTTATATAGATATGCAACATCCTTGTATATCTCGCCCGCGCTCTTATCATAAAGTCTATAAATATCTTGTAAGGCTAGTCCGGTTTGCTTTGAAAGGTATAGATTTATTTCCTCGATGTTATTACCCATTTTAGCCATTTGCTCTAACCTATGCATATTGTCTTTATCTAGTTTACCTATTTCTTTTATCTGTTCCGCCATTTTGTAAAGATAAAAGATATTTACTTTTTCAAATCTGTCTGAAATTCTAAAAGCAATGTTCGTCAATTCATCATTTGATAAGGCCACTTAACATCACTCCTCATTATTAGATTGATTTTCCTGATTTAGTGTATCTTGTTTATCGTCAGGATTAGATTCTAAAGAATTGTCACTAGTCCCAGGCGAACTAAAAAGGTCATTCATCATGTTCTGCTGCGCTTGTTCTTGCATTTTATCAATTTCAAGTTGTGCGGCTTCTACAGATTCTCCTGTGTACCAAGCACGAACCTCAGCCTTGCTTAAAATACCAGCAGTTTGAAGTGTAAGTTTATGCTCAAGTTCTGTATCTGTATCCGTCAAAATGCTGTCTTTCCAATCTATGTTTGTTTCATAATCCCCGGCTGGTGCTAGGTTATATAATTCTGTAAACACATTCATAGCATATACAACATCCATCAAACATTGGTCTAAAGATTTCTGTAAATCGGAAACCGTGATATAGGTTCTTTGCTTAACTAACTTAATCTCAGTAGCTGTTCGTGCGTCTGATTCTACTTGAGATAATGTTCCTCTTGCTAATCCTATCATATCCTCAATCTTATTTGTATACACGTTGAGTCCATTTATATAATTTGCATCTCGCAGAGAAGGCGCCCATTCGTGATACGTTTCGTCAGAACCTGTATCTAATCTACGATATAATCTGTCTTGCAAATCATCCAAGTTAGTTTTTGTGCCATAATAACCCTCACTGTAGGTTACAGCAGTAGGGTCAACGTCAATGGCTAACTGTCCACCTTTGTATTCCCAATCCAATCTGCTGAATTGTTCATCCGCTTTTCTAATCAGTTTTGTCGCAGGGCTGAAAATTGAAATTCCAAGCGGGGATTTCATATCAACATTATTAGCAAGAGGAACTTTAAAATATCCATACAATGGCTTTTCTGTGTTCTCAATCGTTACTGGTTCTTCGCTAATTCCATTCCATCTGTCAATGGATGATAAAGGTATCTCCTGTCCAAGTTCCTGTTCTACTTCATCATCTGGTGTTCGCAACTGTGCTTTGAATGCCTTATTTTCCACGACAACCATCTTCTTGTCTTGTGAAAATGTCTGCCTTTCAACTTTAGTATAAACATATTTTCCGGCAGTAAATTGGTCGAAGAAGGCAATGTCAATGATATTTCCATCATCATCGAAAGTTATAGGATAGAACTCGCCTTGCTGGTTAAAATCAAGATATAACTGTCCATTGCTCATATACGGTTTTATAATCATTCCGCCAAGAGCCAAGGCTTTCTCAAAAGATTGAGGTAGATTTTTAATAAGTCTTTTTTGGTAGATATCATTCAAGAATTTAGCCCTTGTATCAATGGAATCATCTTTATCCTGTTCTATGTCATCTTCCACTCCGGGTTCTGTTATAGATGTTTCCATCTCAGAAAGTGTTTGCTGTTGCATAGATTGGCATATCTGCTTAGGCAATCCTAATGAATATACTCCTTTATTATCATCAAGCCAAGGACTTTCGTCTTTATACATGGATTTCCAAACGTCCAAAGCATTCGACATTTCGTCTGATATGCCGGTTCCATCAATTTCAAAAGCATCGGTAATTGATTTATATCCTATCATTTTACCAATGGCTTCATAGATTAAATTCAATAATTTTTTAATCATGATTTATTTCTCCTTATATTATGAAATTATAAAGCTATGGTCAATCTGTTGTTTTTATCGAACTAAATGTTTATTTAATTCGCTTCTAAAGTCCAAGTATTTGTACCATCAGTTATTGTTAAAGTTGTTCCA
>CAMEMA010000046.1 GCA_945926705.1 uncultured Clostridia bacterium | reverse complement strand
ATGATTTTAGAATTCACTAAAGTATGATGATGCAAATTTTCAAATGTTACACCGCCGAATGTCCATTGTGTACGCGCCGGAACTTTTACAGTTTTTTCTATTCCGGAAACTTCCACTAAAGCTTCCGAACCACAGTTTTTATATTTTACAACATCAAGTAAATCCAGAAACTTTCGTCTTACTCCTTCTGACATTCTGCTTAAATACTCATGTTGAACGTGTTTTAACCACGCAAAAAGTTCTACTAAAGTTATTCCGGGATCTGCTTCCTGATAATCTGTCCATTCTGTACTGATGTACATTATTTGCTTTTTAGCCTCGTCTAAAATATCTTCTAGAGAACGATTATTAAGATTTTGAAGCTCTATCATCTAAATTCACCTACTTTCTAATTAACTGAAATATTTATTTTCGGTTCTCCATAAATCGGAACAATAAAATGCAATTTTTTAATTTCTTCTAAATCAATTTCTTTTTTTCCTGTTGGAGTTATACATTTTGTAAATATGTTTATACTCTTTATCCACTTTATATTTTGTACGGTCTTTATATAGTTATATATAAATTCTTTTCTTGGGAATTCGCCTATATTCCAGCCATGACCCGAAAAATTTCCATTCACAGGATTTAAAAATTTCTTCAACCGAGACTCTATGCTATTATAAACGCTCTGATAAGAATTAAATTCATCTATAACTACATTTATCTCGACAGATGTTTCGATATAACTTACTTCAAATATTCTCAATCGTGAAGAACAAGAAATTGTAGCGGGTGCTTTTTCATCAATAAAGTCCCATATCTTATTTTTTATACCCTGAAACTTTTCATATCCTTGCATAAACTCTCTAGGCAAAACGGCAATTGACGTTATTCCAATTGAAGTTTTACTGTTTTCATCTACATGAGCCAAACATTTGACTTTATATATATTGCGGTCATTAAAACAAATAGATTCTTCAAAATCATCAAGAGATACTAATCTGTTTCCTCCGGAAACTTGTCCAAATACCCTTCGGGCAGCATTATCAACCGTTTCCATATCTACGCCACCCATAATAGGATTAGGATTGGACACAGACTCAACATCGGTTATTGAATCAACAAAATCTCTCATTTGATTAGCATCTATATTTCCTTTACTTCCATTGCATACAGCATATTCTATCTTGATACTTTCATTATATTGCGCAGGAGGTATTTTACCATTCTTTCCATCACCAAAAAGTATCTCGCCTTTTGGATAATCGATTTCGTAAACTCTATCATCCATACCGCATGTGACTAAATTCGGAACAGGATTCCACTTTACCCACAAACTTTCCAAATTTCCCTCTTCATCATACTCCGGGTTGACCATATCACGAGATTGCTTAAGCAATAGTTCTAATTCCTTAGTAGATACTCTTTCAAATTCATCTACCCAAACTTTTACATCCATTACATTAGGAAAAGAAAGTTGACAGAGTTTATTTTCTTCATCCTGTTCAATCGAAAAATATTGTGGATTACGTGTATCCTTTTGAATAATTCTCACAGCATTTATTTTAATATCGCTTATAACCGGTCTTCCGGAAATATTATCTGTATTTGAATACTTCATATCTGGATTAATTATTCTCAAGAAGTATCCCGTTTTTCCAAATAAAGTAGTCTTTTTAAAATCATTTTTCCCTATAAAAGTAACACATTCGCTGTGAGAAAAATCATCCGTTCCATCCATTACATCTATATGCTTCCATTCTTGACCGCCCCTATTATCGTCTGCCAAATATTCCCACTTAAGTGATGGATTAAATCTATGTATTCCATCTTCTATATCTATAAACATACGTATCATACCCTGAGTAAGAGGATTATCCAAATTAATATACATTGCGGGGTAATCACATATAAATTTTTGGACTATATTTGTTACGCCTGAATCTGCAATATTACATTTATACTCTCTCAAGTCAGACCGAACCAGTACATCGTTTACTTTATGTCCGTCCCCTTCATACCTATAACTTATTTTCATATTGTTTAGATATGGAGTAATGTAGCTTGCATAAAAATCAAATTGATTTCTCATTTTCGATATTCTTGCTCTTATAAAATAACCTTCACTGGAACCCACCGATACACTTTCAATATCTTCAGGGCATTTAAATATTATTTTTCGTTCTTCTTCTTTTTTCTCATTTACTTTGAAAAAGCTATCTTCAGAAGATTCTAATTTCAATTTTGCCCATCCAAAACCATTCCAATATTCCCAAATAACCTTTTCTATTTGTATATTATCAGGTTCGATATCGGCAAAATCCATTTCACTCATAACAGATCTGTATTTTATACCGGGATTATGAACATCTACCTTAATTTTAACAAACTGAATATCAGCAGAAATTTCTATAATTGAACCTTTTTTTGTAAAAGCTTCATTACACATAACAGAAAACATATTATACATATTATATTGCTCTCCAAATGGGAAAAAATCCGTATCAGAAAGCTCGGTATTATCCATAAAAAGTATATCGGGAGAAAGTGAATCCGACAAAGATTTATAATTTATTTCAGTAATCGGTAAACCGCCTTCAGGTATCCTTTTAAAAATACATCTTATAAACCTTGAAGATTTGTCCATAACAGTAGTCTGTCTTGTATTACTTTTAAATTTAATTCTAACTCCATTATCAACTTTTTGCACAGATTCTATATCAATCCACTTTTTGCCGTTATAATACTGCCATTTTACATTTTCACTATCAGAAAATATATCCGGCAAAATCTTTTGGCTTTTTGCAGAAAGATTATTATAAAATACAAAAGTTAAGTCTGTATTAGACATGTCAAAAACAACATCATCATAAAAATAAATTTCATGACACTGCAAATTCTTGGAATATAAATTATCAAATATTCTGAAGGGAATTATTTTGTTATTACCTTCTTTTCCTTTTCCACCCTCATTAAAACTGTAAGCACAACCTATAAAATCTGATTTTGGTTCTGTAAAGTATATCGATTTTATTGAAGCATCTACTGCAGTAAGTGAGTCCAAAGTTTCATAAACAACTGTTCCATCTTCAGTATCAGATTCGGTATATAATGCTGTTCCTTTTTCTATATAAGTTCCTTCTGAATTCGGTGAAGCTTTCACAATAATCATACCGCTGGCCGGTGACGCCGCACGCAATTTTGTACCTAGAATATTTAAGAAAGACAGATAATAGTTATACGATGTCTTATTGTAAAGGCTGATAGTACTTTCCATCATACGGCAAAACACTTTAGCAAAAACCACTCCAAAGTCCGAACTTTTTTCATCAAAATTCCACTCAGGAGTATAACTTTTTGATAAATGCTTTACTTCATTCATCAAATCATTAAAATCTCTGCCATCAAGCTTAGGTATATTACTCATATTTACGAGCCGTCATTTAATATAAAAAATTTATTTAAAATTTTAAAAAATAATCGGCTCAACTCACTTCCCTTCTAAAGAAAATTCCACCGTTTAAATCATAACTTATTGGGATTTAAATCCTTTTTTACTCTTTCCTGAGTAGGCTCGATATCAGTTATATAATCAATGGCAACTTCTACTTTTGAAATAGGACCAGAAGAAGCTTTTACAGCAACATTTAAATCATCTATATGAGGTTCCCAAATCTCAATTGCAGAACTTATTTCTTTTTTCAGTCCTGATATAAAATTGGGATTTACGACCTCAAACATATACGACCTTAAATCTGTGCCAAAAATCGGATAAATTTTACGCTCATATTTTTGTGTTTCCAATATAATCCTTACAGACTGTTTTATATTTTCATTATCCTCAACTGTTTTTATCCTTCCGGTAACTTTATCCACCTGTATAGGAAATTTCCATCCTTTTATAACCGACATTCTAATATACCTCCTTAAAAATTAATTTAATTTTAACATCGGAGCTTCAATACTTGTTAAAGCACTAGATTGAACTTTAACTGGACCCGATCCATTAATACCGATATTGACAGCTTTAAGATTTAATTGTCCGCCTCCATTCACATCTAACTTAGAACTGGCATTAATTTTAATCGTTGGGGACTTTATTTCCATGCCATTTTTGCTTAGCAATAATGATGTTGCGCCATTTGCTGTTTTGAAAGAAATTTCACCTGTAGCAGAAATATCAAAACTTCCTTTTGTAAAATCCAAGCTAGCTGAAATTTTATTACCTCCTTTTATCAAAAGCTGCTGTTCAGAACCGGTTTTTAAAGTTATTGTATTTCCTTTTTTGGTTTTTATCTCAATACTTGAATCATTTTTATTAACAATTGTTGTTATTTGTGTACCTGTTGATAATTCTGTTACCATTGTTTCATTTTGTGCAGAATTTATATTCACAGGAGCCTTATTTTTAGAATTATACAAACTACCTATTATAACCGGATTTTTAATTTTTCCGTCAAGAAATCCGACCAATACTTCATCGTCCTTTGAAGGAATAAAAACTGTTTTGACCTTATTACCGGCTGTAGATGAGATTACCGGTGCATAAACACTTTCAATATCATCATCAACAAACTTTAATTTTACTCTATTAAGCTTTTGGGGGTCATTCAAATCCACTACTATAGCTCTTTTAAGCCCAACAACTTCATAGGAGTCATTATGGTTCATATACATATTTCTACTGCATTCCATAGTATTTTTCCTTTCACACAAATAACTTACAATAATGACAAACTAGCCTACATTTTCACAGCATTAGTACCTAAGGTTAATCTGGTAATATATTCAGTACCTGTAACAATATGTTCTATACCAAGAACAATATAAGTATTTTTAAAAGGAGCGCCTATATTTTCCAACTCAACACCCGTTCCTAACTTTGTCTCAGGATTTCCGGTCGTTTCTACCACCACTTTAAAGAAATTAAGTGCCATAACTGTCATAAGTGATTTTGCAATAGATTTTGCATCACTGGCAGAATCTATATCGCTACTGACATTTCCAATTACATTATCACTTGGCATACCTCTCACAAGTGAATATGCTTGCTTTCCGGAACCTAACGAATCAGATTTTTGTTCGTTTGCTTCTATCTTTTGTTTATAATTTTTTGAATCAATTGCAGCGAATTTTACAGATTTTGGAATTCCCCATATATCCATAGAACCTTTTATATTAATTATTCCTGCGGAAAAAGCACCAATTTCTAGCTTAACAGACTTGCAATGGAGGGGATCTATAAAGTAAAGAACTCCTCTATCAATGAAAAATAATGCACCTATTATTTTTGCCACACGACAAATAAACTCATAATCACTTTCATTTCTTTGATAAATAGCCGAATCAGAAGAAATTTTTATTTCTCCGCTTACATTTATTTCTTTTTTAAGTATTTTATCACTATAATTCTTACTACAGATTTGAGAAACAGCTTTTGAATACTCTTTAATATCCTTTATCAGTTTTGTTTTACGGTTTGACATCATCCACATTTTAGCATCCATCCCCTGGATAACAACAGTAGTCTCACTTTTCGAAATATTAATATCATATGCGTAAACATATCCTATAAACACATTCTCCACTTGAAAAGAATCTTCATCTTTTTTATTTCCTAAATCAATCTTAAGCTTTGCACCTACTTTTACTTCATTAAAATCAAAATGTAACTCTGAATTATCTTCAGACAATCTGGATGAATCAACTATTTCTATTGAACAAGTCCCAGCCTCTCCCCAAACAGAAGTACGAACATTAATTTTTTCTATTTTGCTTTCTTTAGAATTCAAAGACAAAGACTTATCATTGATCTTGATTTCCACAATAGGATTAGTTCCACCGCCATACTTTTTATATAAATCATCCCAACTCTTACCAACAACATCCATAATACTAAGCAGCCCTTCTCAAATAATTTTTAAAAAAACCCTCTACTACGCCTATCTATCATTAATTTTCCCTCTACCTTTCCTAAAACTTTATCAGATATAGAATCTATATTGATACTTTTCATACACGATTGTATCATATTCATTACATCTTTTTTACTTAAAGTTTTTGAAAGTATATTTTTTTCTATTGATTTAGTATCTATAGTGATAGGTTTATCAATATTTTTACTACGTCTATCAACCTTTTCTTCATGTTTTAAATCTGTTTTTCTTTGAAATTTATCTTTTTTAGGTTCTAGTTCAGGTATATAATTTTCTTTCTCTTTATAAATCATATAATCATTTTCAAAATGATTATAAAAAGATTTTTTATCTATATCATATTTAGAATTGGATAAATACTCTTTTTTTGTACCATAAATATTTTCGACGTATTTATCAACAAAATTCTTTTTGTAACTCCTGTAAATATTTTCTGCATTTACATTTATTTCTTTACTTTTAACCATATGAGGCGAAAATATTTGAGTAATATTTTTTAAAATGGCACTTTTAAGTTCACCTTTCTCAAATATTTTCTCACGTCTGTATATAGGAAAATGCTTATAAAAATCAAAAGTTTTCATTTCTGGATTACCGGTAACCGTATTATACTCAGTAACTATGCTTGGATGAATTTCTTTTTTTACAACATTTATAATTTCCTTTCCTAATACTTTATTTATTCTTTCTTTTATTTGTTTCTCATTCAGTTCAGTTACTTTGTTATTTATTTCTTTTTGAATATATTCGTAAGTTTTACTGTTACTGTGTAAAATAAGATTATTATCAACTTTATTGCGATAAATGTTTTTATAATTGTAAAGATAATCTTCTATATAATTTCTAGTAAGATATTTTCTTTTAATTACATCAAAATCAATAGATGAATTTTTATAAACTTTTTCCTCTTCAAAAATATCCTTAATTTTGTCAAAGCTTTTATGTGTATGCTTTAACTTTTTCTTGCGCAGATAAAGGCTTTCCGCCAAAATATTATTCTGACGTAAATTTTCAGAAAAAGTTCTATTGATTGTAACCCCAGATTTACGAAGATTTGTAACGTCTTTTATCGTTTCTATATCTTCGTTACTAAGTTCTTGCTGATTATATCTATTTACCAGCTCAACCCTATTAATTACATGATGGTCTGATTCTTTTTTAGCATTGCGCTCATAAATATTTTCAAAAATATCACTAATTTTGTCAAAGCTTTTATGTATATGCTTTAACTTTTTCTTGCGCAGATAAAGGCTTTCCGCCAAAATATTATTCTG
>CAMEMA010000045.1 GCA_945926705.1 uncultured Clostridia bacterium | reverse complement strand
TATCATAGCTTGTCTGTGAGTCATGCCAATAGACTTAGCTGCTTCCATTTGACCGGGATCTATACTCTCAATTCCACCTCTTACTACTTCTACCATATACGCTCCTGTATTTATGGAAACAATTATTATTCCCGCAACAGTAGGTTGGAAATTTACTCCCATAAATTCTTGCATTCCAAAATATAAAACTATTGCCTGAACCATCATAGGAGTACCACGAAAAATTTCCACATAACATGTTATGAGAGCATTGATAACGCTCATACAACCCCTTTTAAATTTATTATTTGAAACCGGAATTGTCTTTACGGAACCCAATCCCAAACCTATTAAAAAACCTATTATAGTACCTAAAAGTGCTATTTCCAAAGTGGTAATAGTACCCCTTACAAACCAATCTCCGTAGTGCTCCAGAATATAACAAACCCATCCAAAAAAACTCTTATTCATAATTTATTTTAATACCTCCTTAAAATTAAACTCCCGAAGCCGGCTGATTTCTAACCGCTTCACTCATTAAATTAGTTTTTGTTTGTTCGTCTATGCCCGATAAAATTTTATTTATCTCTTCTTTTAATGTGTTACCTTTTTTAACACCAATAGCAATAGCTACTTCATCTTGAGAAAAATTAAACCCCTTTCCTTGTTCAAATTCTACATATGTAAGTGCAGGATTTGTATAGACAGCAGCCATAGCCGCCGGTTTTTCACTGACATAACCATCTACTTTACCGGCGTTTACCGCAGAAACCATAGAAGAAAAATCTTCCATCGCTGTCTTTTTTTCAACGTCGGGAATCTGGTCTATAAAATCATAATGAACTGTACTAAGCTGACCTGTAATTCTTGCTCCTTTTAAATCACTTAAACTTTTAGCATTGGAATAAGGGCTGTCTTTTTTCAAAACAACAACTATATTTGACGTATAATAATTATCAGTAAAATCAATTGCTTTACGTCTTTCTTCAGTTGCAGACATACCGGCTATAATAGCGTCGATTTTTCCCGAAGTTAGAGCAGGAAGAAGTCCGTCCCAGTCAATTTTTACGATTTCCAACTCTTTACCCATTTTTTCCGCTATAAGCTTTGCCATATAAACATCATATCCACATGCATACCACCCACCTGAAATTTTTAAAGCCCCATTACCGCCGTGCGGTTGAATCCAGTTAAAAGGTGCATATGCACATTCCATACCAATCTTAAGCTTATTTTGTTCAGATGGGTTTTTTATCGAACATCCGGAAAACAAAGTTATAATAAGTAAAAAAATCGTACTAATTTTAAATATCTTTAAAAATGTTTTCATTTCAGTCACCCCTCCAAACGTATAATTTACACTAAATAAATAAATTGCGCAACTAAAAAATTAAAGTTGCGCACAATTTTTATATAAATATAAAGTAAAATTCCTATAAAATAAACCTTTATTTCTCTTCATCACAATCGCATCCGCAATCACAATAATCATCCAAGTCAAATTCTAAAACTTCACCACATTTGGGGCAATTTATTTCTTTCTTCATGAGATCATCTTCGCAAAGACAAACTTTTTCTCCGCAAGAAGGACATGTTACCTCATAAGATTCTTCATCGTCTTCGCAACAACAGTCACAATCCTCATCACACTCAGAAGAACAATTGCATTTTCTGGAAACTTTTTTTTCAATTTCCGCCAAATCTTTATCAATAACATCTAATTGAACGCAAACATCGTCAACATCTTCATTTACATTTTCCAAAGATACGGATACATCATTCATCCAATCTACAATTGCCTTTAAAAGCTTGGTTTCTTTTTTATCATCATCCATATCAAGTCCTTCAAATAATCCTCTTACGTAGGCTGCTTTTTCTTTAATATTCATTATTTTTTCCTCCTATTTATTTGTGTATTTATATTATTATTAAGCTCGTTCCATATATTCACCAGTTCTGGTGTCGATTTTTATCATATTTCCTTCTTCTATGAAAAGAGGAACTTTTATCTCCGCTCCGGTCTCGAGAACGGCAGGTTTAGTAGCGTTCGTGGCGGTATCACCTTTAAATCCTGCGTCTGTTTCAGTAACAAGCAAATCAACAAACAAAGGAGGCTCTACACCGAAAACATTTCCTTTATAAGAAAGAACTTTACAAACCATATTTTCTTTCACAAATTTGAAATTATCTCCCAATACAGAAGTACTAATGGGAATTTGTTCAAAAGTTTCGTTATCCATGAAATAATACAAATTACCATCATTATATAGATACTGCATTTCACGTCTTTCTATAAACGCCTCTTGATATTTATCACTCGGATTAAACGTACGTTCGGTAACAGCACCTGTCATAACATTTTTTATTTTTGCCCTTACAAATGCGGCGCCTTTTCCAGGCTTAACGTGTTGGAATTCGACTATTGAAACAACATTTCCATCTATTTCAAAAGTAGAACCATTTCTGAAATCTCCAGCTGATAACATAATATTCCTCCTGTAAATGTATAAAAATCGAAAATACCGGTTAATTATATAACTCTCTTAAATTATATTGCAACACAAATAAAAGTATATCGAAATACTTAATTTCTTGCAATAGAAAACATGAAATTAAATTTTTCCATTGAAAATATTTTTTAATGCTCCTTACTTAGCTTTTTTAATTTTTCAATCAATTTTATCAACATCATTGTGACTTTTGTGCCATTTTGAAAAGAATCTATATGCCTCTTTCATTAAAATTTTATCCTTTAAATATTTAGCTTTCAGACTATCAAATTTTGTATTAAAGCAATGTTTTATTTAAAGCCTAACTTTAATGGAATTGATAAAAAGAAGCTCTCAGCAGTCACGCAACCGCTGAAAGCCTCTTGATATTTGTAAAGTACATATACTCATATTATTTACATTAAATGTACATGTCTATAACTTCTTGTAGTTCTAATCTTTTATGAATTATCATGTTTCGTAACATAGCAAGATCATACTCATCAAGCAAAGTTGTTTTGCCTTCCGTATTTTCTTTTGTAACGTATTTCATTGTATTCTCCCATTTACCAAAAAAAGGCTCGTACTCTTGGCCTAGAGATTTCAACTCTTTACTGTTATAAAATTTTTTCCATTCATCATAAAATTCATTATCAATTTCCAATTTTTTTAAATCTTTATCCCCCCATTTTTTACCTATATACTTATTAAATGAATTCATAAGTTGTTGGCAGGGACCTATGTTAACTTTTTTCATTAGCTTAATAACATTATCTCGCTTTTCTTTCGCTAACTCATCTAATTTTTTCTTTTGCGAATCGAGATACTGTTTTTCAACTTTGTATTCAATATCTTTTTTTGCCATAATAACACCTCATTTAATAAAAAATTTATATACTTTGTAAAAAGTATATATATATATATGGAATTTAGATATAAGTCAATTATTTTTTAGTTATTTTTTGATTAAAAATATTTAATTTTAGCAAAAATAATACATTGCCGCAAATTTATTTACAGCAATGCAATAAAATTTAATATTCTAAATTTAAATCTATCTTTTAGGAAAGTATTGACAATAATTATTATTTATTTAAATCCAACTATTGATTTATAATTTCCACTAATTTTTTCTCTATTTTTAAAGCGTCACCCTTACCCTTAGTCGCTTTCATAACATATCCAAGAATCGCCTTAATAGCTTTCTCTTTTCCCGAAAGATAATCTTTTGCCGCAGCTTCGTTTTTAGATACTGCTTCTCGGCACAAAGCTTCTATTTCATTATCTGAAATTCCCTTCATGTCATCTTCGGAGATAAAATCTGTAACATCTTTTCCGCTCTCAAGCATTTTAGAAAACGTTTTTTTAGCAAGATTCATATTGATTTTACCGTCTTCTATTAATTTAACCAGTTCATGAAGCTGCTTCGGAGAAACCAATATTTCAAATTTTTCACGTTCTGTCTCAGTTTCGATATTTCTAAAAATTTGACCTATTATGAAATTTGAAACTGCTTTAGGATTTTTTAATCCGGCAGACGCTGCTTCGAAAAAGTCGGAAACATTTTTATATTTTACTATAAGAAGAGCATCTTTTTCAGGTATTCCAAATTTATTTGTGTATCTCTTAAATCTGTTTGTAGGAAGCTCCGGAAGAGTATTTCTTATTTGCTCTATATATAAATCATCCAAATTTATTTCTACTAAATCGGGATCGCCAAAATAGCGATAATCTTGAGCATCTTCTTTACTTCTCATGCTTTCGGTAGAATTTGTTGACTCAACATATCTAAGAGTTTGTTGAACAACTTTTTCTCCACTTTCTATCACAGCAACATGTCGCTTGTATTCATAATCAATTGCTTTAGTCATAAAAGTTATGGAATTCATATTTTTTATTTCTGTTCGAGTTCCCAAAACGCGAGAACCTTCCGGTTTAACAGACACATTTACATCACATCGCATTGAACCTTCTTGCATTTTACAGTCTGAAACACCTATATAACGCATTATCATCTGAAGTTTTTCAACATATTCTCTCGCCTCTTCCGAAGAGCTTATATCGGGTTCGGTTACTATCTCTAAAAGAGGAACTCCGCCACGATTGTAGTCTACATATACATCTCCGGATTTATGCACAAGCTTGCCTGCATCTTCTTCCATATGAATTTGATGAATTCGTATCCTCTTACCACTCGAAAGTTCGACATATCCATTTTTACATATAGGTGTGTAAAATTGAGATATCTGATAAGCTTTGGAAAGGTCAGGGTAAACATAATTTTTTCTATCCATTTTGGAGTTAAGATTTATTTTGCAATTTAATGCTAATCCCGCTTTTATTGCAAAGTTCACTACTTCTCGATTAAGCTTGGGCAATGTTCCGGGTAAGCCTATACAAATAGGGCAACAGTTGGTGTTAGGTTCAGAACCGAAAGAGTTTTTACATCCGCAAAAAATCTTAGTTTTTGTAAGAAGCTCGACATGAGTCTCCAATCCCACAACCAAATCATAACTCATAATCTTACCCCCATTTCAACACATTTATTATTCTTGTAATCAGTAAACGTCTCATATTTGTGAGCTACATTTAAAAGTTTTGATTCACTAAATTTCGGACCTAAAATCTGCATTCCTATCGGCAGTCCTTTTGAATCAAATCCGCAAGGAACTGAGATTCCCGGAATTCCTACAGTATTTACCGGAACTGTACATATATCGGCAAGATATATTTCTTGAGGATTACTAAATTTTTTATTACATTCAAAAGCCGTGACAGGTGATGTCGGAGTTATCAATACGTCATACTTCTCAAAAGCTCTGTCAAAAGCTTTTATTATTACCGCTCTTAAATTTTGGGCTTTCTTATAATATGAATCATAATAACCCGAACTTAAAACGTAATTTCCGAGAAGTATTCTTCTCTTTACCTCAGGGCCGAACCCTTCACTTCTCGTTTTACATATCATTTCGTTTATATCTTTGTAATGTTCTGTCCTGTAACCATATCTCACACCATCAAATCGAGCTAAATTTGAAGTAGCTTCAGCACAGGCTAAGATATAGTACACCGGCAAAGAATATTTAACTTCCGGAAAGTCAAAATATTCAATGGTAGCACCCATTGATTCATAAACTTTAACAGCTTCTTCAATCGACAACTTTATCTTTTCATCCACACCATCGTAATACTCTTTCGGAATTCCTATTTTAAGTCCTTTAATATCATTATTTATGCCATTAAAAGTTTTCATTTTTACATTTGGATTTGATGTCGAATCATGAAAATCGTAACCCGAAATTGCATCAAAAACCAATGATACATCCTCAACTGTCTGAGCTATCGGCCCTACTTGGTCAAATCCCGAAGCATATGCTATTACTCCATATCTTGAAACAGCTCCATATGTAGGTTTAAGTCCTACAACTCCACAAAATGATGCAGGTTGACGAACCGAACCACCTGTATCTGTACCAAGAGCATAAGCTGCTATGTTTCCCGCTACCGCAGAAGCTGAACCGCCCGAACTTCCACCGGAAACATGATTAATGTTGTGTGGGTTTTTAGCTCCTCCGATACAAGAATTTTCACAAGAGGAGCCCATTGCGAATTCATCCATATTGAGTTTTCCGAGCAGTACCGCTCCATTTTGCTTGAGTTTTTTCCATACTGTAGCATCAAATATGGGCTTGTATCCTGACAATATCTTGGAGCAACACGTAGTTTCTATTCCATCGGTTGAAATTATATCTTTCAGCGCCATCGGTACGCCTTCAAGAAAATTTAATTCCTCACCTGAACTTATTTTCTCATCTATTTTTTCGGCGTCTTTATAAGCTTTTTCTTCACAAACTGTAACATAAGCGTTAAGGTTACTCTTTTTTATTTCGCTCAAATATTTTTCTGTTAACTCTTTACAGGAAATTTCTTTATTAGAAAGCATATTTTTTATACGCTTTATTATTCCTCTTTTGGAATTGCTCATCAATGTTTAAGCCTCCCTAAAACGTGCATATGAAAATTTACACACATTCAATTATATTTTTTAATGTAAAAATATCCATCTTTTCCACCGTTAACATTTTCCAAAATCTTATTTTGAGGATAAGACTCTATTACTTCATCATCTCTTAGTGCATTTGAAAGGCCGTTTATATTCGGAGTTTCGTGAGAATTAGGGCTCATTTCTTTTATTTGATTTGCAAAATCAATCATTCCATCCATTTCTTTCATGGCATCTTCAATCTCATCTTCACTCAGATACAGTTTGGAAAGATTGGCTAAATTCAACATTTCGTCACGGCTAATCATTTACATCACCTACTAATCTCTGATTTTTATATGAACTTCACGCAATTGCTGCTCAGTTACTTCGTTCGGTGAACCCAACATTACGTCCTGAGCATTGCTGTTCATCGGAAATGCTATTATTTCTCTTATATTTTCTTCATCGGTCACGAGCATTATCATTCTGTCTACTCCCGGAGCCATACCTGCATGAGGCGGAGCCCCAAACTTAAATGCATTGTAGAGAGCGCCGAATTTTTCTTTTATGGTATCTTCTCCATAACCTGCTATTTCAAATGCTTTAAGCATTATTTCCGGATTGTGGTTTCTTACCGCTCCGGAGGAAAGCTCTATTCCGTTACAAACCAAATCATATTGATAGGCAAGAATATTTAAAGGATTTTCATTTAAAAGAGCATTAAGTCCACCCTGAGGCATTGAAAATGGATTATGAGTGAATATTGTATTTCCGGTTTCTTCATCCTCTTCATACATTGGGAAATCCACAATCCAGCAGATAGCGTACTGCTCTTCGTCGAAGTGGCCGGGGACCCGCTTGCCCAGCAGGGTACGGATCACGCCGGCGGTCTTCTGGGCGGCAGGCTTCTTACC
>CAMEMA010000044.1 GCA_945926705.1 uncultured Clostridia bacterium | reverse complement strand
AATCAGTCAGTCGGGTGAAACTGCAGATACTTTAGCAGCTTTAAGGGAAGCCAAATCAAGAGGCTCAAGGGTACTTTCAATAGTAAATGTTGTTGGAAGCTCAATTGCAAATGAGTCAGATGACGTACTTTATACATGGGCTGGACCGGAAATTGCAGTTGCAACTACAAAAGCTTACAGTACTCAACTTTCTATGATGTATCTTGTCGCTTTGTATATAGCAAAAAAATTAAATAAAATTTCTGAAGATTTGTATAAAAACATACTAGAAAATATAGAAAAACTACCCTATCAAATTCAAAGTATTTTGAAATCGTTTGATAAAATTGAAAAGATAGCGAAAAAATACCAGAATATAGATAAAGTGTTTTTTATAGGTAGAAACCTTGATTATGCCGTTTGTATGGAAGGCTCTCTCAAATTAAAGGAAATTTCATATATTCACTCTGAAGCTTATGCTGCCGGCGAACTCAAACACGGAACCATTTCTCTTGTTGATAACGAAACATTGGTAATTGCTTTGGCAACTCAAGATAATCTTTTTGATAAAACAGTAAGTAATATAAGAGAAGTAAAATCAAGAGGTGCAAAAATTTTATCAGTTACTTCAGAAAATAACGCAGAAAAAATTTCTCAAGTCTCCGACGATGTTATTTATATTCCGAATTCATGCGAAATAACCGCTCCTTCTCTAGCTGTCATTCCTCTGCAATTACTTTCATATCACATTGCTAAACTCAGAGGGTGCGATATAGATAAACCACGTAATTTAGCTAAATCAGTAACTGTAGAATAACTTTTTAACAGCGTTTTCTTTGTAGTCAATTTTCTATAAGGAAAACGTAATTTGTAAAATAAATAATTTTTGAGGATGTGTTTAAAATAAATCTGTCTAATGAAAAAATCATAATACTGGATTTTGGCGGTCAATATAGCCAACTTATTGCTCGTAGAGTTAGAGAGCTTAACGTATTTTGCGAGGTAAAAAGTTATAAAATAAATCCTGAAGATATCAAAAAATCAGATTGTAAAGGTATCATACTTTCAGGTGGTCCTAACAGCGTTTATATAGAAAATGCTCCAAGGTGCAACTACCAAATTTTTGATCTTGGAATTCCTGTACTTGGAATTTGTTACGGTGCTCAACTTATGGCATACGCAATGGGAGGTCAAGTTTGTAAAACTCCGACAAGTGAATATGGTAATACTATCGTAAATTTCGGAAGAAAATCCTTACTGACAAAAAATATTTCATCAAAAAGTACTTGTTGGATGAGCCACTCCGACTATATAGCAGAAGCTCCGGAAGGATTCTCGGTAACAGCTGAAAGCAGCGATTGCCCTGTAGCATGTATGGAAAATGAAGAAAAAAAACTATTCGGAGTTCAATTTCATCCAGAAGTGAATCACACAGAAGAAGGAAGTACGCTAATTAAAACTTTCCTTTACGAAATATGTGGATGCAAAAGAACATGGAAAATGGAATCTTTTATAGAAGAAAAAGTAAAGCAATTGAAAGAAAAGATAGGAAACAAAAAAGCCATTTGTGCACTTTCCGGTGGTGTAGACTCTTCTGTTGCCGCAACACTTTTGCATAAAGCTATAGGGAATCAACTTACTTGCATATTTGTAGATCATGGATTTTTAAGAAAACATGAAAGTAATGAGGTAGAAAGAATTTTTAAAGACGAATTTAACATGAATCTTGTTAAGGTGAACGCACAAGAAAGATTTCTTAAAAAATTAGAGGGAGTTTCCGACCCTGAGTCAAAAAGGAAATTGATTGGCGAAGAATTTATCAGAGTTTTTGAAGAAGAAGCGATTAAGCTGGGATATACAGACTTTTTGTGTCAAGGTACCATTTACCCTGACGTTATAGAAAGTGGAACAGACAACGCTGAGGTTATAAAAAGCCATCACAACGTGGGTGGATTACCTACTAATATAAGTTTTTCGGGAATAATTGAGCCATTAAGAGACCTTTTTAAAGATGAAGTAAGAAAAGTCGGTCACGAGTTGGGAATTCCAAAAAAGCTTGTAAATAGACAGCCTTTTCCAGGTCCGGGACTTGCTATTCGAATAATCGGAGAAGTTACAAATGAAAAACTGGAAATTCTTAAAGAAGCCGATGCTATAATGCGTGAGGAAATTGAATCATATAAACTAAGCCATTCTCCGAATCAATATTTTGCTGTACTGACCAATACAAAAAGCGTAGGCGTAATGGGAGACGGAAGAAGCTATGAATACACACTTGCTCTTAGAGCGGTTGATACTTCGGATTTTATGACTGCAAAATTTTCGCCTCTTCCCTATGACTTACTTGAAAAAATTTCCACAAAAATAATTAATAAAGTTTCAGGAATCAACAGAGTAGTTTATGATATTACATCCAAACCCCCGGCAACTATTGAGTGGGAATAATTTCACATAGGTGAAAAATCCCGTAAATAAAGGCTTTTTCCCTTTTGAAAGCCCTCTGTGGCAACAAAATGGCAACATTATTTAAATTGTTATAAAAATAATAGCTATCAGACTTTTTGAAAGTTTGATAGCTTTTGATTAAAATTTATACATATAAAATAACTACTATTTTTAATTTTATTTCTCCCAATAATCCTTTATCGCATTGAGTTCTTTCAGTATAGTTTTAACATACCAAAAAACTACTCCCTCTTTTTCTCCAAAGTTTAAAAATCCCAGCAGATCGCCATGGGAGCCATTAATTATATCAATTTTCTTTGGAGTACCACGAAGCATATCTCCTACAGCATATACCATTTCACAAAAAGTTCCGGTAAAGGATTCTAATTGTGGGCTGTTTTTTATGCCGTTAGCAAGAAGCGAGTACTCGGCGTCATGAGTAAAATTAGACAGTATTAATTCGCTTAAACTTGTTACTTTTTTCTCCTTAACTAAATCTTTTATTCGAATATCAATAATATTATTGATTTTAAATAAGACAGTAGTATCTCTATATTCTTTTCTCGTTATAAGTTTATTTTTTTCTATATAACTTTTAATAAAATTTTGCCATGGAACACTTAATTGAGAGCAATAAATAGACTGCTTGTAATTTTCTCTATTATTTATTATTTTTAGAGAATTTATACACTTATTGCTTTTAAGTTCTTTTAAATCTTTAGGCGCATCAAATTGACTAATTTTTTCATAAAGTACTATAGTTTTTGTTTTTTCATGGAAAAACATTTCGGGATTTTCAATAGTTATGTTACCATCAATTTTCTTTTCATTCCCGTGTTCAATTAAAACTATTTTAATTTCATTCAGTCCTATTTTTTCTAAATCTTGCCAAGTCATCGACATAAAAATCACATCCTATTCTTAAAATTTTATTGGTATTTCGAAACACAATAGTATTATATATATATATAGTCAAGTAAATTTTATAAAAATAATATAAAATTAACAAAGCCCATCATATTTTCATCTATGACGGGCTTATTCTATGTTAATTTAAAATTATATATTTAAATTTTTTAAAAATACTTAATACATCAACCTTATATCAACTTTATTAATAAATATTTATATAATACTTTTACATAAATAACTTTTTACTAAAATATTTTTTTTCAAGTTTTAATAATCTTATTCTATTATAGCGTTGTATTATGATAAAAGGAAAATTAAATATTATAGGTATAATCGAAAATATCACAGCGTTTTGAAAAGAGTTTATGAAAAACGACACAATGAAATAAAGTGAACACATAACATGATTCCACTCAGCTCTACAAGTCTCTAATATAAAAACATGTATATAATTCTTACTGACATTTGACGAAGATGGAAAATGTCTTTTTGAAAACCCACCTTTGGCAACAAACTGAGGAAGATAATCTTTCCACTTTTTTATTTTAAACTTTTTTATATATAAAATTCCATTTTTTTCCCAATTTCGAGTAACATATAACCTTTGTTTAGGATCGAAAAATGAGCTTGGCAAACTTCTGCACAAAATAAAAATTATAAAATGCCAAATTATCATAAACAGCAAATTTAAAATCACTATATCAAAAAAATTACTATTATTTAAAAACACATCTTTATTCTCCTTTATAAATTACTTCAAATTTTTCATAGCAGATTTTGCTTCTGCTATTTTTTCCTGAGCTTGATTTAGTTGAGTATTTCTCTCCTCCCCCAAATTTTTAGGAACTGCTTTTTTATACATTTCTACTCCTTCAATATACATATTATAAGCAGCCATCATTTTTTGGTAGTGCTCTTTTGAGGATTCAGGAACTCTAGGACCAAGCTGAGTATCTAGTTCTTTTACAAAATTGCTTAGTTTATTAGCAGTAGCTTCAAGTTTTTCTGTGTCTTCCTTTGAACCATCATAACGCGTAATTTCGTCCAAAAATTTGTCAAGGACATCGTTAAAGCTTTGATTTTGCACAACTACTTCTTTGATATATTCAGCTTGAGTAAAAACTACAGGTGCATTTTTTTTGTAAAACCAACCAAACACTAGCAAAAAAACAATTACAGCGCCTACAATAATAAGCCATTTTTTTTTAATTTTCATAATAAATTTCAACTCCTTTAATAATTTTTTTAAAATATGAATATATAATATCATATAATTATAAATATTGCTAATATTTTTTTATTTTATACAATAATAGAATTTATAAAATTATATAAATATAATTAAAAACTCAATTTATGTATTAAATATAATTTTTTCTTTTTTATTAATATATTTTTTTCTTGACCTAAATTATTTAATATGATATATTTTAATAGGATAGTTATTGATAATACAAGGGTGTATGTATTGGGGGGATTCTTGTGGCATTTCCGGTTGCTACAGGTACAGTGTGTCAATGTTCTTTTGGTGCCGCTCCGTCGACTTTGATGGTTGTTCCTACGGGCCGTGTATTTGTTGAGGGAAAACCTATGGCTTGTATTATGGATTGTGCCATTGTTACTAATATACCTTCACCTTTTTTTGGAATGTGTAGTTCTATGGCTAATCCTGCTGTTGCTACGGCTACAGCAGCTGCGTCAGGGGTGCTTACTCCTGTGCCTTGTACACCTGCAATCGCTGCTCCATGGGCACCTAGAAGTCTTACTGTGCTTGTGGGAGGCAAACCTGCTTTGAGTAATATGAGTAAATTGATGTGTGCTTTTGGTGGAGTTATATCGGTAGCAACTCCGTCGGTGGTAAGGGTACAAATTGAATAAAATTAGTATGCGCCCGTAGCTCAGCTGGATAGAGTGTTTGGCTACGAACCAAAAGGTCGGGGGTTCGAATCCCTCCGGGCGTACCACTCTGGATAACCATTAGGGACTTGGTTTTCTTTTGGTTATCCTTTTTCAAAGAATGTATTGTTTTATGCAATACGTTCTTCTTTTTTTCTGCCAAAATTTCTTATTAGACTTTGATGTTCCGTTTTTGTTATATGTGGAATTTCAATATGTCCTATCATCTTGTAGTAAATATCTATTTTTTGAATATTATCTCCCATAATTTCTTCGCGATGATGAATTATAATTTTGTCAATGAACTCTTGCAGAATATCAAGTGTTAATTCTTCAACTTCGGAACACTTTCTTACGATTTTTAGAAATCCGTCAGCATTTAATTCATGCTTTTGTTCCTCAGCAACTATCTTCTTCATATTTTTGATTTTTGCTTTAAGTTCAAACTGTTCTTCTTCATACTTCCCAGATAATTTTAAAAATCTTTCCTCTGACAAGTTTCCTAAAATTTTTTCTTCAAAGACTTTCTCATAAAGTACATCAAGCTCTTTTTCTCTGGCAAGCATTTTATTTAGTGTTTCAAAATTTTTCCTTTGAGTTGCTTGTATTCTTTTGTAGTCTTCATCTACAACTATTTTTACAAACTCATCTTCAAATTCATTTGCAAACTTTACTATGTTGGCAATGTCATTTTTTATTAAGTTTGTAATAACATCAACTCTTATGTGGTGTGTTTTCTTGCAAAGTCCGTTTCCGGCTCTGCTGTTTCTGCACGAGAAATAATGATTATCAGGGTTATCGTGAGTATATTTGTAATTTAGGTTTGCCCCGCAATCTGAGCATTTTAGAAAGCCTGAAAACATATTTTTTTCGATATGCTTTGGCTTACGATATTTCGTATCTCCAAAGCTCTTTTGCACTTCTTCAAATTTATCACGGCTTATAATTGGTTCATGTACGTCTTTGTGTATTTGCCAATTTTCCTTATCATTTTCAATGCGTTTTTTAAGCTTAAATGATTTGCTATACGTCTTAAAATTCACTACATCTCCAACATAAGATTGATTTGAAAGAATTTTTCTTACCATTTCAACGGTCCAAAGATATTCATTTCGAGGAGTTTTAATTGCCGGTTTTCTGTAACCTTTTTTATAAGCATACATAGACGGTATAAGGATTTTTTCATTTTTTAAAATCTTTGATATTTTTACCGTGCTTTCTCCTTTAAGTCTAAGATTATAAATTTTTCTTATAATCTCCGCTCCTTCTTCGTCTATAATCCAACGCTTAGGATTGTCCGGGTCTTTTTTATAACCGAGCGGAGCGTGTCCGATTGCATATCCCTGACTATTTTTAATTTTAAGTGCTGACCGCATTTTTCGGCTCATGTCTTTTGCATACCATTCGTTCATAATGTTTCTAAATGGAGTAAAATCATCTTCGCCTTTGTCGCTGTCAACTCCGTCATTTACTGCTATTAATCTTACATCGTGTATTGGCAATATTGATTCTGTAAGTTTACCGACCTCAATATAGTTTCTTCCAAGTCGTGGCATATCCTTTACTATTAAAGTTCCAACTTGGTCGGCTTCAATTAGTTTAAACATATCTTTAAAGCCTTGCCTATTAAATGTAACGCCTGAGATTCCGTCATCAATAAAAACTTTTACATTTCTAAAACCGTGTTCCTTTGCGTATCTCGTAAGAAGTGTTTTCTGATTTGAAATACTGTTACTTTCACCCTCTAAATCATCATCGCGCGATAATCTTAAATATAAAGCTGTTATTTTATCGCTTTGTAAAATATTGTTTGTTTTATTTGACTATTTCAATTGACCTTTCTCCTTTCGATTCAACAGACAAAAACAATGTTTACTATTTTATTATATCGCATTTTTTGGCTCTACGTAGCTGTTTGTTCGGATTTTCTTTGAACCTCTAAAATCAATAAATTTTTGATTTTTTCTTTTAAGCTTTCACCTGTTTTATCAAAATAAGAGTTAATTAAATATGTTGTTTTCCCGATTTGCATTTTAGTTTTGGTCGGGAAAGATACTACATTAAATGAATTTGTCATTTGAAAATCTCCTTAAAAATTTATACTATCTTAGCCCTCTATAATATAAATGGAGGCACACGA
>CAMEMA010000043.1 GCA_945926705.1 uncultured Clostridia bacterium | reverse complement strand
CATTGTTCCATCTGCATTTTCTATATAGTTCATAATTTATTGCGCAAACATCATCTCTTTTAACTTTTTCGGTGCACTTACATGTCATTTCTTTCAGTTTTTTCGATGCACTTACATGTCATTTCTAAGTAGCGTGATTTTCCGTTTTGATCACGATACGAATCGTCCCATATGTTTGTACTGTCTCCCGTATATTCCTTTAAGAATCCTTCTTTGCCAATACTCCTCTTAATTTCATTCGGACAGTAGTTTGATATTTGTGATGGCATATGGTCTGTTATCTTTGACTCTACGCAGTGCTGAGAAGGTAAATTTTTAAATTTTTGTTGCACATTTCTAAATGCATCTCTAACTGCATCTCTAGCTTCATATCTAGTTGAAAAGAGGATTCCCATTGATATACTCAATGCCGTCAATCCTCCAAGTAAAAAAGCCAATACGTTCATTTTAAATTACTCCTTATAAAATTATTTAAATTTATTGCCGATGATAAGCCTACATTAATATTAAATTTTTGTCAAATATATTTTGTTTTAGTATAATTATTTAACAAGTTTCAAACGTATTTGTATAAGATATTTTATTTTGATATAATTACTTAACACATTATTAAGGGAGTGAGTTTTATAAAAATTAAATATTTAAAAAAGTTTTCAGAGTATTTTTCTTTGTATCGTGGCATGTTTTTTCTGATTTTTTTAAGCTTATCAATTGGACAAGTTTGTGGATTGTTTTTGCCCGGAATAATGGCAGATATTGTTAATATCGGCATAAAACAAAGGGGATTTGAAGATTTATCCCTTATGAATTCGTATATGTCTGAAAGTGAAATTTTAAATTTTCAAACATCTTACATTCTTAAAAAAGGTACAATTATGATAGCTGTAACGTTATTAGCCGTCACTTTTGATATAATTACGGGATATCTTACCGCAAAACTTTCTTCTAAAATTTCATTTAAACTAAGAAAAGATATGTTTTTCAAAGTAGTTGATTTTTCATACAGTAGTTTCGAAAATTTTTCAGTTTCTTCATTGATAACTCGCACAATTATTGATGTTGAAAATGTAAAAGATATGATTATGACTTTAATGAAACTAATTATTCTTCCTGTTATGATATTTGGAGGAATTTTTATGGCTCTGCAAAGAAGTGTTTCTATGAGTGTAGTAGTGATTTTAGGGTCACTTTGTGCGGTAGCGTGTGTATGGATTTGCTTCTTATTAATAACTCCGAAAATCAAATCAGTTCAAAGATTAACGGATAACTTTAATAAAATAATAAAAGAGCGGTTAAGTGGTGTGCAACTTATACGTGTTTTCGGAAAAGAAAAATTTGAACATGAAAGATTCTGTAAATCCAACGAAAAACTTACTTTTGTTTCGCTTTTTGTAAATAGAATTACGTTAATGGTTATTCCGATTCTTACAACTATAATAAATATTATGAATGTTTCAGTAGTTTGGTTCGGAGCAAACGGAATAGACCAAGGTAAAATGAACATAGGGGATGTAATGGCGTTTTTACAATATTCTACTATGGTTATAACAGCATTTGTAATGCTTTCTGTAACAATTTCATCTATTCCTAAATTTTGGGTATCAGCTGAAAGGGTATTTGAAGTATTGGGGGTTGAAGATGAAAAAATTCAAAGAAAAGTTCACATACAAAAAATTGACTTTATTGAATTTCAAGACGTAAGTTTTAAATATTCCGGAGCTCCGGAAAATGTGCTAAGTCATCTAAATTTTAAGATAAAACCGGGAGAAAATATCGGGATAATAGGAACTACAGGATCGGGAAAATCTACTTTTTTAAAGATTTTGCTTGGATTTTACAATCCTTCCTACGGTAAAGTCCTTATAAATGGAACAGATGCAAGGAATATAGATAAAAAAAGTTTTTCTGAAAGATTTTCATACGTTCCTCAAAATGGGATGTTGTTTTCAGGTAATCTTGATTCAAATATAAAAGTAGGAAATCCTTTAGCTACGGACAAAGAAATTGAAGAAATTATGGAAATTTCTCAAATGTCGGATTTTTTGGATAAAAACGGAATGAATTTTGGAATAGTAAAAAACGGAAGTAATATTTCGGGGGGTCAACGCCAAAGGATTGCAATTGCTAGAGCATTAATTCATAAAGCGGATGTATATATATTTGATGACAGTTTTTCGGGACTAGACTTTAGGACTGATTTAAATATTAGACAAGCTTTAAATGTTTATTTGAAAAATGCTTTAAAAATTGTTGTTTCTCAGAGAATAGCTTCGGTAAAAAATTCTGATAGAATAATAGTTTTGAATGAAGGAAAAATCGTGGGAATGGGGAGTCATGAAGAACTTATTTCAAGTTGCGAAATTTACAGAAAAATGGCAAAACTTCAGCTGGGAGATGAAATATTGTGACGCACTTGGATAAATGCTTAAAAAACAATTCCGTACATAAAGATAAACAGAGTAATAAAATATATTTTCGCAGACTTTGGAGTTATATTTCACCATATAAGTTTTATATATTTTTAATAGCGGTTTTTGCAATTTTGGAATCTGTAACAACTGTTTTTGGCCCAAAATTGACCGGAAATGCAATTACTATTTTGTCTTTGGGAACAATAAATTTTGATATTTTATTTAGCATAGTGATAAAGCTGCTTTTATTGTCTTCAATGTATGCTTTTTCATCTTGTTTAAGTAATTATTTTGTATCGTTGGTTACTATAAAAATCACTTACAGGCTCAGAAATGATATATCTTTAAAAATGAATAAGCTTTCTTTTGAGTATATTAACAGTTTAAGCTATGGAGAAGTATTATCTTGCGTTGTAAACGATGTGGATAATTTAAGTTCTGCATTTACTCAAAGTATAAATTGTGTTATTTCTTCGTTTATAACTGCTGTAGGTGTTTTGCTGATGATGATTACTATAAACGTAAAAATGACTTTTGTTTTCATGGTAATCATACCGGTTGTGGGAATTATTTCGGCATTGGTTTTGAAAAAAACTCAAAAATATTTTGAACAGTATCGAAGAAGTCTTGGAGAGATAAATGGTTTTGTAGAAGAAATTTTTTCCGGACATGAAATTGTTAGTGTTTTTGATGTATCAAATACATTCAAGACTAATTTTAAAAAAATAAATGAAATAATGTATGATTCTTCTTTCAAAGCTCAATTTTTAACAGCTATTGCGCCTTGTATTATGGAACTTATTTCTAAGCTCAGTTATATAGTTGCATGTATTATGGGAGGATACTTTGCGGTTCTAAAATTGTTAAGCATAGGTGACATTACCGCATTTATTGCATATTCAAACCAATTTATGCAACCTGTTATTCAATTTTCATCAATTTTAGGTAATATTCGTCAAACTTTTGTTTCAGCTAAGAGGATTTTTGAATTTCTTGATGCTGAAGAAGAATTTCGAGATGAGAAAAATTTGGAGTATAGAAATGAAAATTATTATTGCTCTCCAAATATAGAATTCAAAAACGTTGTTTTTGGATATGATTCTAAGACTTCTGTTATAAATAATTTTTCTTTAAAAGTAAATTCCGGTCAAACTGTTGCTATAGTAGGAGAAACGGGGTCAGGTAAGACGACGATTATAAATATTTTGATGAGATTTTTTGAAAATTTTGAAGGAAAAATATTATTAAACGGAGTAGACATAAAAAAAATACCGCTCGATGAATACAGAAAGCTTTTTGGGCTGGTGACTCAAGACTCTTGGCTTTGTTCAGGTACAATATTTGAAAATATAGCTTATGGAAAAAATAATCCTACAGAATCAGAGGTAAAGTTTGCGGCAGAATGTGTTGGAGCAAATCATTTTATAGAGTCACTAAAAGCGTCTTATAATACTGTTATTGAAGAAAATATGTCAAATATTTCGCATGGTCAGAAACAGCTTTTATGTATAGCTAGAATGATTTTAAAAAATGCACCTATTTTCATTTTGGATGAAGCAACTTCTTCGGTTGATGTTTTTACGGAAGACTGTATTCAGAATACTCTCAGAAAAGTTCTGAAAGAAAAAACATCTTTTATAATTGCTCATCGTTTAAGTACAATAAAATCAGCTGATTTAATAGCTGTGATTGACAAAGGAAAACTAATTGAAATTGGGAACCACTATGAATTGATGTCCAAAAAAGGGGTTTATTTTGATATGTATATAAGCCAGTTTGATAGGACATAAAATAAGCCGCCATAAATTGGCGGCAAAATTATTACTTGAGAGCTTTTGCAGTTTTATTTACAATTTCTTTGTAAGCAGATGTAGCTTTTGGTTTAATTTCATTTCCAAAGTCTTTAATATGATTTACTGTATTTTCTACAGCCAGTTTGGCGCCTTTAGTGGCTTCTGTGAGTTTTCCGCCTGATTCTTTATCATATTCCCGAGCAACATCATACACGAATTTTCCTCCCGCTGTTAAAACAACACTTCCGAGAATTATGCCTGTTGCAACTTTAGAAATTGAAACTCCTCCGGAAATGCTTTCAAGGTCTTTTTCTGAGATTTTACCTTTTTTTTCTTCAAACAATTTAAATATTTTTATTAATTCCGATGCCTTTTCTAAAGATATTTCGATTCCGTTTTCGTGGAGATAGGAAACCATTTCTTTTCCATCGTTGAGGGTTTTTAGATGAGCCATTGTTTGAGGATTATCTAGGAATTTTACTATTTCTTCTTCATTCATTTGATATTTCTCCTTTCATTTTCAAATTTGTCATAATTCTACAATATTATTTTATAAATGTCAATTAAAAATTCAAAAAGCTATTTATTTTGCTTTTTTAAAAAATATTTAATCAATAAAAATTGAAATTTTATATAATATTATGCCGATAAAATATGTTAGAAAACTTCATTATGTGTAGTTAGATAGCATGTTATAAACCTTAACATATAACAATATTTGGTTAAAGTGTAACATATTGGTTAAAGGAGAAAGTTATGTCGAATAAACTTTTAATTAATATCAAACACCCCAAAGGCGAAGACGGATATAAGACCTTTTCAGTTAGGCTAAAAAATGATATGGTGGAACAACTGGACCAGATGTCTTTTAATACGGGAAGAAGCCGAAATGAACTGATAGGTATGATGCTTCGTTTTGCTTTGGACAACTGTAAAATCGAAGAGAGTGGTAAATCAAAATAGAGACCCTAATTTAAATGAATAGGGTCTGGGTTTATTACGTAAATTACAGCAGATACAAATTCAATTTGCACCTGCTGCGGTTGTTTTTTATTAAATTTTAGACTTTATCTTTTTTTATTCCGAATATTTTTCTTAAAATAAATCCTAAGATACCGGGACTTTTTATTACAACAACTTTCATTTGTTAACCCCCCTACATATCAGAATCAACACTTTATTAGTGATATCGATACTATTACAAGCATAATTGATATGATAATAATGATTATAGATTCAGGAAATAAGAATGAAAGTGTAAGCCCCAGCCCAAAAACAAGGGCGAGAATGCCTTGCTGTTTGTAACCGCACATGAACTTCACCGCCGTCACTTGAAAATAAATATGCGAGTATAATATGACTGAAACTTAACATATTAAAATTCTCTTTTTTAATATTATACTCAACATATTAAAAAATGTTATTAAAGCGGTTGTGTGATATTTATATTTTTAGATTGATATCGGATAATGTAACAGCCGTAGCTACTTTTAGAGCAGAAGCTATTTTTCTTTTTTCTATGTTATTTATCGGTTCTCCGTTAAACATAAGGCCTTCTTGGTTTTCCAAAGTGCTTATGAAATCCGATATAATGCTGTATATTTCGGATTTTTCGGGATTTATCTGATTTTTTTCATCGAGATTTAAAATGTAGTCTCCGCTGGCGTCAAGGGTTCGGCAGATTTTAGCTAAAGTAAAGTTGTCAGGTTCACGACGGCCTTGTTCGTACATTCCGACAGTAGAAGCCGAAATTCCCAGTTTGATTGCCAATTGCGCTTGTGTAAGACCTGCTTTAAGTCTTAAGTGTTTTAATTTGTTTCCTAAATTGTTTTTAATGGGTAATCACTCCCTGAAAAAAGTATAAACAGGATTATGGCGGAAATAATACGGGATTTTATAAAATATTTAAATTAAAAATTAAAATAAATATTTATACAATATGATATATATTTTTGAAAGTAAAAGTTAATAAAACTTTGTCGAAAAATTTTAAATTGTATAATTATTATATCACTCACACGTTTAGTGTGCAATAAATGTATAAGTGACCTACTTTTTAAAAATGTTATATTTTTTGTAAGATGATGTTAAAAATTAAATTATAGTTGACTCGTTAATATACACATGCTACCATAAATATTGAAGTCAAAAAAAGAAAAGTTAAACAGGCAAAAATTAAGGTATAACGGACGCTTTTTATTTTTTATACTTAACTACACGAAACGTGTAAAGGAGAATGACTGTGTACTACAAAATTTTGTCTCAGAAGTATTTGGAGGAAGCGGAAAACTTAAAAAAACACATAAAGTTGCTTAAAACACAATATGTGTTGAAAAGTGAGGATTCAAATTTTGATGAATTGCATTATCGTATTACAGTTTTGTATGAAATGTATTTAGATTTGGTTCATACCGGAAAATATTTGCAAAGGAGACGTGAGGTGACAAAAAATGAGTAATCGTCCCTTAATTTTAGATGGATTTACAGAATCTTTAGTTAGTTTTTCAAATTATAGGAATAAAAACAACGAAAGAGAAGATACCAATCATAAAAAAATGATATATTCACTGAAAAAAATAATAGTAGGTGAGCTTACGCCTAAACAGCAAAAATGTATCTGGCTTTATTACGGAGAACGTAAAAAAATGAAAGACATAGCTTGCGAGATGGGAATAGGGATATCTTCTGTTTCAAGGCATTTAAAAAGAGCCCGGATGCGCATAGAAAAGACAATGAATTACTATTTTTAGAAAAATTAGTCCAAAATACAGCAAAATATTACTGTTGTAAGCTTTTATTTTTCAATAATCTTCAATATAAGTGATTAAATAATAAAATAATTCTAAAATATCAATATTATTCCAGCGTGATTTGACAGTATATTTCATGTGACATTTATATAATTTAAGTATTAAGAAGCAGATATTAACTTGTTTCTTAGATTAAAATTTAAATTATTTTGAGGTGGAAAAGTTGAAAAATGAAGCTGTAAAAAATTACGGAAAAATATTCGATGTTGCGAAGAATTATTCTTTAAAGTTGATTTTCATTAAAGCAATGTATTTTATTTCAGGCATTTTAATGTCTCGAGGGAGTGTTTTCGGAAGTTATTATCCTTTTGGAATATCTTTGTCGGCATCGGTTCCGGGTATTGCGATTGGACCAACTGTTTTTGGAACACTTTTAGGTTATTTATTTCCTATT
>CAMEMA010000042.1 GCA_945926705.1 uncultured Clostridia bacterium | reverse complement strand
TTAAGGAACTAAAAGTAAATTTGGATGAGAAATGTTTAAAAGATATGGCTGTAGTAGTAGAAAAAAAGAACCAAGGTGCCAGATACATTAACAAACTACAGTCAGACCTTTTCCGCGATATAACAATGAAGGTACTAGAAGTTGAGAGAGATAAAAAAGATTTTTACAGAGGCAAAACGATAAATGTTGAATTTAATCCCGATACAGAAGAATTTACTCTCAAAGATGCGACATAAATTTTAAAAATATAATCACCTCTCGCAGTGAACTCTTAAATCGTGTTCATTACAAAAGGTGATTTTTTGTATTTAAATATAATTTGTCCCTTCGATTTTTAATCACGTAAAATTCTTAATATTAATGTTACTGTTGCCATTCAAAAGGTATGCTACTAAAACTTTCAGATCCACCAAGAGAAAGGTAGGATCGTTCATCAGAATTAACAGCATAATAGCACTTTTTCGTATCTTTTCCTGTTTTATATTTAGATCCTTGAAGTGCTATTTTTGTCCCCTTTTTTGCAAATTTTATTTCCCCATTTTTTAAACCTTTTTCAAATTCCTGTGCTGTTTTAGGTACTTGAGAACTTTTACCTAAATAAAAATTTTCAGCTATCAGTGATTTACCGTTTTCACTTATTTTAAAATTTTCTTCTTCTTTTGTAATTGTAATACCTTTCAAAGGATCAATTTTTGAATCGTCATCAATTTATTACTTTCTTATTACGTTAATTTTCGTTTTCGGTTTTAGTCCCCATTCAAAAGGTACAAAACCGTAGTCTTTGTCTGTATAATAGTCTTTTGCCCAAACCTGCCTAGTAAACACGACCGCGCAGCATTCACCATTTTTAGGTTTCACTGTTATTTGTCCTTGATCTATCTCGGTTCCTTCTTTTACAAAAAGTATTAGTCCACTCTCCAAGTAGTATTTCAAATCTCTTAAATGTTCAAATTTTCCTCCTCTTACAACATTTATTTGTTTTTTTGTGTCTTCTACTATTTGGCCATTTTCTAGCATAGCTATCATAAATTCACCATTTTTCTCTTCTATTTGCACATCTACATTTTCCATATTACTATACCTCCATAAATATTTTTTAGTAAATTTAGTCGAAGGAACAGTACTATTATATATATATATATATATAATGTCAAGTGTTTTTATAAAATTTTTATATATTTTTATTTTAAAGTTATATAAAAATGCTCCTGTGAGACAAATAATAAATACTCCTAAAGCAAATGCACATGTGTAAAGTGTCGACTATTTCAACAAATCAACCTTTGAATCTAAAATTTAAAAAATTATTTACTCGATACCTTTTTAGTTTTAAAATCATCTGTTTTCCTATCCAAAAGATACACATTTTACAATCATCTCATTTATCAATGTTTTTAGCTCAAAAAAATTTTAACAGTATCAAAGAAGAGAAGATAGATACACTCTACCCTCTCTCCGAATTTTTACACTATGTCAATTTTTATATTATTCTGAAATGTATAAACGCTTACAAAATCAATTTTTTCTCATTAAGACTTGTTTTACGGGAAATTTTTATTCATTTTTGCACTGTGCAATGTACAGCTATGACAAAAAATATTATACTGCTCCTTTATCCATTTTTTGATTTCTGCGTATGTTGTCGAACCTTTAGCGTCTTTATATATTCAGCATCCTTTGGTTCTTAATTATACTCAATATTCTTATATTAAATCATTTTCCTACCTAAAAGTACAACCGTCTCAACATGTGGAGTTCTAGGAAATAAATCTACCGGACACACTGTCAAAATTTTATATTTCTTACTACAAAGTACTTTCAAATCTCTTGCAAGAGTAGCGGGGTTACATGATATATATAGTATTTTTTCAGGAAAAATTTTAATTATATCTTCCAGTACACTTTCCTCGCACCCTTTTCTAGGCGGGTCCAATATAATTACGTCTAGAGATGTACCTAAAAAATCCCTTAAATCTCCGGCTGAATCCGCACATATGAATTTTGCGTTTTTTATATTGTTCAATCTAGCATTCTCTGATGCATTTGATATGGCGGCGTTTATTATCTCAACACCTGTAAGTTTTTTTATTTTGTCAGACAAAGTGAGACCTATCGTACCTATACCGCAGTAAAGGTCTAAAACATTTTCATTTCCGGACAATTTCAAAACTTTTTTCGATAAATCATAAAGTTTCTGAGTTTGGTCATGATTTATTTGATAAAAAGATTCCGGAGAAATTTTAAATTTCAAACCGCATAGACTGTCCGTTATATAGCTTTCTCCCCAAATAGTAGAAAATTTCTTTCCTAAAATTACATTTGTATCCTCAGAATTAAAATTTATTACTATACCTTTTATGTTTTCAAATTTACCTGTAAGCAAATCTATAAGTTCGGTTTGGTAAGGAACGTTTTTACTATTAATAACTATACACACCATTATTTGGCTAATGTCTCCCGAACATCGAATATATACATGCCTAACGCATCCTTTATGGGTTTTCTCGTTGTATGACGAAACTTTATATTTATTCATCCATTTTTTTATTTCAAAAATTATTTTATCAAAAATTTCGGGATGTAATTTGCACTCTGTACATTCCATAATATTATGACTATGCAATCTGTAAAATCCTGAAACTATATTTCCATCTTTATTTTTTCCAAATGGAACTTGGGTTTTATTACGGTAATTCAAAATTTTAGATGAATCTAAAATCTTCTCGATTTCTATTTCCTTAAAGCCGCCTATTCGCTTTAAACAATCTGAAATATGCTTTTGTTTAATATCCAGTTCGGAATTATAATTTATGTGACGAAACGAGCATCCTCCGCATTTAAAATATACAGGGCAGTCCGGAGCTTGCCTATCTTTAGAAGGACAAAGTATTTTCTGAATTTTTCCTATAAGATAATTGCTTTTAATTTTTATAATTTTAGCTTCAATTTTATCACCGATTGCACATTTAGGCACAAAAACAGTTATACCATTCCACTTTCCTACTCCATTACCTTCAACTGTAACATCCGTTATCGTTAAAGTTATTATGTCATTTTTTTTAATTTGAAATTTCATTTTTAATTTCCTTTTATAAAATCTAGAGTTATATAATATCACAAATTTTAATGAATTGAAAATATGTTAATCTAAAACGAAATATATATTATAAATTTATTAACGAATAAATTCATTAAATATAGTAAATTTCAATTTAATCAATTGAATTAAAATTAAATATATATTATCATAATAATATGATAAAATAAAAATATAGGCGGATAAATCACATGAATATTAAAAAAAATTTAAGAAATACATTATTAAGTTCTTTTATTACTTTATTTTCAGTGCTTCCTTGTTCTCCTTCTTTATGCGCTACTAAGCCTGTTAAAGAAGGTTTGAACACTAAATCAAATGACCATACATTCCAAAAACTTCGAAAATCCATTAAATTAAAGAGAACCAAACAATTTGAATACTTGCCCATAAAAGGAATAACATACGGTGGTAGAATATATATAAATATAAATGATTCACTACATCATATATGCTATGGAAATGTAAAAAATAACAAAATAACTTCCGGAGGGCACCTTGGATTTATGAAAAAATTTGCAAAAGACTTAAAGTCCAAAAGTTTTTTTTCAGAAAAATATAACCAACCCGAAGATATACGTAAATTGATTATCGAAAACATACAAAAAACAAATTTTATATGTTATGATGAATTAATGCATAATAAAAGTCATTCCTCAGAGAAAGTTTATACAGGTGTTGTTAAAGTACCCTATGTGGGAAATACAATAGACGGAACTGTTTTGCACTATTTGGAATTCGTAGTGTTATACGACTATAAAAGCGATAATTGCGTATTGAAATCATGCTATCCCATTTAATTAAATATATTTACTTAAAAATAATATCTATATGCTTGTCGTATAGATTAAAATATATATCTTTGCTCCATATAAAATTCCACGCCAAAATCGCATAGTTATTTTGGCGCAACAAAAGCCACGCTTAAAAGACGTGGTATGGGAAAGCCCTATAAGGGCATAAAAGTGCCAGCCATCTCAAGACGGATGGCTTTCACTTTGTTCAAGCTTAGGAGGGAACTGATTACTTTCTACCATCAAAATAGTCTAAATATTCTTTAGTTTTAAGTTTGTCCATAATCTGGTCTTCTTTTTCTTGCTCTCTAATGTATTTTTGTATTGTTGCAGTATTTAACACTACTGTGCTTACATAATATCCTTCTGCCCGGAAATGTCTGTTTCCAAATTTGTACCTCAAATTTGCATGCCTTTCGAATATCATCATCGCACGTTTTCCTTTTAGATATCCCATAATTTGTGATATACTGTACTTTGGCGGAGTTGATAGTAAAAGGTGTATATAATCTGACATCATATGTCCTTCTATTATTTCTATCCCTTTTCACTTACATAAATCTTTTATTATCTTTCTTTTAAAAGGGAGAATCTAGACTTAGATTTACTATTCGCACTCTTACCGCTATTATTTGATTGGCTTAATTTGCTCATATATAATTCCTCCTTTAAAAATAAAACTTTTTTAGAATTAATGGTTACATTAATTATTTTTAAAAATTAGTATATCACATACTGTTTTTTATATTAATATAATATATTTTGCGTTGTTATGTCAAATATAAAATAAAGTGAGATTAGCTTATTTAAGAATAAATATAATGAAATTTCTATAATTTCTATCATAAAACTTTTTATATTAAAAATATTTTGATAAATTATTGATAAAAAAATATATTATGTTATAATAAAACATATATTTTAGAAAGGAATGATTGTCTATGAAAGAAATCGATAAGAATGTTATAATTAGTAACGTCGGATATTTTATTAATGATAAGATTAAAAATTACAAAATCAAAAAAGAGTTTTTAAAGCAAATACTAATTTCATTAAAAAACACCGAACAAAATATTAAAAACGATACGTGTCCATTCGATCAGAATTTAGGAACTACTTTAGATTTTATCGTTGACTTTGCTAATAAAAACAAAATAACAAGTGGCGCCCAAAAAGAATTTAGCAGATTAGTAAATTCACACCTTGACAATATACAATATCTAGGGAATACAGATAAATCTTTTATGTCTGCTAAAAAGCTTCTTACACATATTAAACAATTAAAAAATTGTATTATTCAATCGGGCGAAGAAAATAGTTCCTCGTCAAAATCAAGCAATCTATTTAAAAAGTTAAAAACAAAATTAAAAAATAAAAGTGAAGCGAAAAAAAATCCATACACAACTATATTAGATTTATATCTCAAGATAGTTATAGATTTATTGAAGATTGAAAAATACAGACTTACAAATAAGGTAGAAGTCAAAGATTCATCCTTAAATTACGTTGGGTTGGTTAATGGAACAAATCCAGTAACAGAACAATTGATTAACAGTATCCTAAGCGAGAACTTCACACCCAAAGAAAGCGATATAAAGCAAGGCTCTACTATCAATGATTGTTACTTACTGGCAGCATTAAAAAATATTGCAAGAGAAAATCCTAATGCTATAAAAAAATGTTTTGTTGCGAGTCGAAACGGTGGTCTTATTATGAGATTTTACAAAGTAGTGGCTAAAACCAAAAAGTGCTCAGATAATAAAGTTAAACTGACAACTAAAGCCGCAGGTAGAGTTATGATTATGATGGATAAAACTGTCCTTTATAATTATAATACGAAAGGCAATATAGTGTTGGGAAACCAACAAAGCGATGCATTATCTGTTTGGGTAAATTTAATGGAAAAAGCCTATGCAATATATGTTTCTAAACGTAACATAATAGATAAAGATTTGAATTTTTTCCAAATATATGGATGCTGTATTGACAATTGGGATAAAGGTGACAATCAATTATCAGCAGTTGAATACGGACTTTCTGTCGTACCGACAACCGCAATAACCGGCAAAAAGGGTACTTGCTATCTTATTGACACTAGAAATAATAAGGACACTAGAAATAATAATCAAGAACAAACTAATAATTCTAATTCAGGTAATCTTACGACTTCGCAATCGCAAAGTGGTAAGATTGATCCTTCTAATAATTCTAATTCAGGTAATACTACGACTCAGCCGCAAAGTGGTAAGATTAATCCTTATACAATATTAGATATCATAGACAAAGCACTTAAAGAAGGCAAATCCGTTACCGCAGGGACATTCCAAGCAGGCCATGATTGTTGGAATACTACCTTAAGATTGAAGAAAAATGATACGAGTTATGAGGATATGAAGTATAGTGATTTCCAATTTGCGTTTTGCGCTGGTCATTCCTATTCAGTTAAAAATATAAAAGAAATAAACGGTATTAATTATATAGTACTATCAAATCCATATATGGATTATCGCGGTATAATGATTACAGGCGATGTACTAACTTATTATGGAAATACGGGTGATGTATATTTGACTCCCAAAAATTTTTCCAAATACATTCGCAATTATAGTATTAACAAATTAAACAGAAAAAACGTTGATAAAATTTTTACAAATTAAAACTAGAAACAAGAATCTTAAATTTATTTCACAAAAAACATTAAAGACTTCCAAATTGCTTTAGGAAGTCTTTTTTATCTCAATTTGATTATAGATTTTTGGAAATTAAGGCATATATTTTTAACAATTTTTCTCTGTACATAGTATAAATAACATATTTGCTATAGCCGTGTAAAAATTCATCAATTCCATCATACATTATTTTAAGTTGTTCGTTCTGCTCTTCTAGAATATCCGGAATAATTTTATCATCCATTCTGCTTTTGCTATGTTCTAATTTTTTAACTGTCTTTTCTATTTTAATGTATTTATAATAAGCATCTTCAAATTTTTTAAATAGATTAACAAGTATCTTAAATTTAGAAAGATTTAAATCAGGAGCCAATTCCGGATGATCAAAAAGCCTGGATTTGCTGTTTCTAAATACATTATTGCGTTTTGACTTTAACTTATTCAACATTCTTTTCTTATAATCATTCTTATTTTCCATATTTAACACCTCTTATCAAAAAATAACTAAAAATTATGTAAAAATTTTATTTAGAGGATTATCATTTATGGCTTCTTTAAGCTGATTGTTTGATATATGTGTATATATTTCCGTAGTTCCTAAATTTTCGTGTCCTAAAATTTCTTTCAATATCCTTATATCTACGTTGCCATACTGATACATTAGTGTAGCTGCAGTATGACGCAATTTGTGGACAGAAAAACCTGAATCACTCAACCCGGCAATTTTTAAATATTTTTCTACTAAAAATTGAACAGTCTTAACACTTATTCGATTGTGTTGCCTACTTATAAAAAGAGCATTGGCATCCTTGACTCCGTCATTTGGACGTTCTTTCTTATAACGCTCAATTGCTTGTACACAAGT
>CAMEMA010000041.1 GCA_945926705.1 uncultured Clostridia bacterium | reverse complement strand
TTTACCTTTGCTGCCGGTAATTCAAAATACTCTGGTTCTTATCTGTCAAATATCGCACTTTCTGCTGTTTTCAGATCTTCTGCAGCAGCAAACATAGCAACTGAAGAGGATATTCAGAATTTAAAAAGCCCTTTAATGAGATTTGCGGAAGTGTTAGACAATATTACTTCTAATATGTCAGGAGCGAGCGGATTACTTCCAAGGGGTCTTGAACTCGTAAGTAATACTCAAAACAGTGTAAGTCAGTCCATGAAAAATTTTGTTAATGGTAAAGCGTTGTTTTTGCTTGCTAATACAGAAGATTACGAGAATTTATCTATATTTAATTCCTTGGTTGCTAAGAGATGTGTATTTATACCTATAAAAATGCCTTTTTTGAAAGAAGATATAATTTCTTCTCAAGATATAGCAAAGAACATGAATAAATCTATTACCGCTTATGTGCCTCGTTATTACTGTATAAATGCTAAATCAGGTGAGAGTGAAAAAAAGAAAGCTCAAGATTTTTTAACATGGATAAGAACATCAGATCTTGCTCAAAAGTATACTGTTCCTAAATTTGGTTTTACTCCTTATGATATAAAAGAAGCAAGTGTTTTGGATAATCCTCTTTCGCGTTCACTGGTAAGTTATATTTCAGAGGGGAAAATTTTACCGGGAGCTTTTTTAGGTATGCCTGAAAAATGGGGAAATGACGGATTAGGAAAATACCTTATAGAACAGTATTTAACTAAGTCCGAGTGGGATTATCAGGACTACGAAAATATATCGGATTATGCAATAGAAAAGTGGAAAGAACTTAGATCTAATTAAATTTTGAAAAGAGGCATTTTTATGGAATGTGATTTGAACATTAATTTTTTATCAAAGAGTAAGAATTTATGGAATAAATCTATGATGAAAGATATTTTTAAAATGTTACGAGACTTTAGAGATCAAAAAAATTCTGAAAGTGAAGAAAGATGTTTTACTGAATTTTTGCTTGAAATCGAACAAGCATATCGCAATTTTTTAATTGAGATAAGAAATCTTCCTCTGATAATGAATTGCAGAGTAAAAGGTGATGAAACATCTCATTTTGGAGGAGAGGAATGCGCAAAATTTATGAAGCAAATTCGCAGTTCATCAGAAAAATATTTAAATCTTACGGAATACACGGACACTGTAACTGAAAATTCCATGTATAATATTATTTTAAAGATAAAAGAAAAAGCTTCTTCAGATGAAACTAAAGCAAGAAGTATTGAAAAGGAAATTAAAGAAAATTACAATTCTATGGGTATTGACAATACTTTAGATTTTATAAAAAATTCAGGATATAGTTTAACTCAAGATGATGAAATTATAAATTTATAAAATTTTTAAAATTATTATTGACTTTTATTTTGTTTGGAACTAGAATATAATCTGTAGTTGGGGATTATACTGTAGACTACATGATTATTTGTGCCGGTGTGGCGGAATAGGTAGACGCAAGGGACTTAAAATCCCTCGGTAGCGATACCGTGCCGGTTCGAGTCCGGCCACCGGTACCATGATAGTGTGTAATGACATTTTGATATGGCTTTAAGCTCAGTATTTCTGAGCTTTTTTTATGTAAAAAATCATGCAACAATAGCGTAATTAAATAATAGCTTAAACAATGTGGTAAAACTATATAATAACTATTTTGAATGAAGTGATAATGTTTAATGTTTAATTTGTGTGACATTGGTCAAGTAAAGGAATTGCTGTTAAAGTATAATTTCAAATTTTCCAAGTCTCTTGGTCAAAATTTTATAATTAATTCAGAAGTATGTCCAAAAATGGCAGAAATGTGTTCTGAAAATTGCGAGAGCGGAGTTCTAGAAATAGGACCCGGAATAGGTGTTTTAACCGTAGAACTTGCCAAAAGATTTAAAAAAGTTGTATCTATTGAAATAGATAAAAATTTAATGCCGATAATAAATGAGACTGTATCTGATTTGAATAATGTTGAAATTATAAATGAGGATATACTAAAATTGAATTTAGAAAATATAGTCAAAGATAAATTTTATGATTGTGATGAAGTTAGTATTTGCGCAAATCTTCCTTATTATATTACATCTGAAATTATAATGTATATTTTAGAAAACAATCCCGGATTTAGTTCTATGACAGTTATGGTTCAAAAGGAAGCTGCCGAAAGAATTTGTGCAAAACCCGGAACAAGGCAATCCGGAGCTATAAGTATGGCAATAAGATATTACGGAATACCAAAGATACTGTTTAATGTCGGAAGAAACAGTTTTATTCCATCTCCGAATGTGGATTCTTGTGTTATTAAAATAGAAATGAACGACAAAAATAAAAAAGCAATTGTTAATTCCAATGCTTTTTTTAAAGTTGTACGAGCGGCATATTCTAAAAGAAGGAAAAATTTATTAAATTCTCTAAGCATAGGTATGGAAATTGATAAAAGTAAGATAAAAGAAATTTTGAACATATGCAATTTAGATTTTAATCTAAGAGCGGAGCAATTAAAATTTGACGATTTTATTAATATCTCCAATGTTATAGAACTAAAATAATTTTATTTTTTTCTTAATTTCTTAAAAAAACTACTTAAAATATCTGAACATTCTTCTTTTAGAATGTTTGATGTTATATCCGGTTTGTGATTGTATGGAAGACTGAATAAATTTATAACGCTAGAACAAGAGCCGGCTTTTGGGTCGTCGGCTCCGTATATAACTCGCTGTATTCTTGAATTTATTATAGCACCTGTACACATAGGACATGGTTCGAGCGTTACATAAAGGCTGCATCCTATCAAGCGCCATCTATTTAATGTCTTGCACGCTTTGTAAATCGCTTCTATTTCAGCGTGATGAAGAGCGTTTTTACTTTTTTCTCTCTTATTTCTTCCGGTTGAAATAATCTCATTATTTAAAACTATAACTGTTCCAATGGGAACTTCTCCTTCAAGAGCGGATTTTTTTGCTTCACAAATAGCTTTTTTCATAAAATATTCATCTGAATTTATTTGTATCATTTTTTTAATTCTCCAACAGATTTTTCTGAAACGTTATTAAAATAAACTCTGTCTATGTCTATTATACATTTATAACGTGTGTCAATAGCTTTTACGCTTTGAACTATAGCACTTGATATTTCTTCATTTGTTTGATTGACATTATAGGGTACTGAAGTGTGAAAAATGAGTGTAGGAGTAGAACCCGGAATAATTCTTAGATCATATACTTTCGAATCTTTATGAATCAATTTAACTATTTGGGATAATTTTTTTCTTATTGATGTTACTTCTTTATTATCTGTGATAATTGGATCCATATGAATTATTGCCGGACACCCAAATTTGTTTTTTAACTTTTTTTCAATTAAATCTGTTGCTTCGTGAAGAACCATTATATTTTCATTTGCAGGCATTTCAGCGTGTAGCGAAATAACACTTTTTCCCGGTCCGTAATTATGTACAGTAATTTCATGAATCCCTAAAATTTTCGGGCTGGAAAGTACTATGTCATTTATTTCTCTAACTATTTCCGGGCTAGGCGATTGACCTAACAGAGGATTTATTGTTTCTTTTATTATGCTTACGCCGGTAAATACTATGAAAAGAGCCACGATGATACCTGTATAGGCGTCTACTGAAACCCCTGTGAAGTAATTGACCGCCATACCTGCTAAAATTGTTACAGTTATTATTCCATCTAGTATACTATCAAAAGCGGTAGCTTTCATTGCCATTGAATTTATAATGTTTCCTAGTTTTCTATTAAAAAATCCCATCCACAATTTTACAATTAATGATACAAAAAGTATAATTACAGACGTAAGGTCATAGCACACAGGTTCAGGATTGAAAATTTTTTCTATGGAGGACTTTGTAAACTCAATTCCTGTAAATATTATAGCTATAGAAATAATAAGACCGGATATGTACTCTATTCTTCCATATCCGAAAGGGTGATTTTTATCCGCAGGGCTTCCCGATGTTTTAAAGCATATTAGAGTTATTATCGAGGACACAGCATCTGAAAGATTATTAAATGCATCAGCACTTACTGCTATAGAGGAAGTCATTATTCCAACAAAAAATTTCCCAAAAGACAAAACAATATTGCATATTATTCCTACGATACCACTTAGTACTCCATATTTTCTGCGTACTTGAGAATTATTTACATCTGCGTAATTCGGTATAAATTTTTTAATTAAATAGTTTGTCATATAATTTGTTGCAGAATTTCTCCGCTTCTCCTTCCATTTAATATTTAAATATTATTAAATGAAAATATTATACTATTTTTCTGAGTTGTTGTTAATATCTTCATCAGATTCTTTTTTTGATTTTAAAAATTTAATTATGAAGTATATTCCTCCTGCAAATAATACCGCTATTGTACCGGTTATCAAATATGTATTTGGATTTGAAAAAATTTCATCCGTATTTTTTTCATTTTCATTGCAAATATTTGCATTTTCTAAATTTGCTTCGAAGTTTTGGCCATCGTTTTCTTCTTCATTTTCGGATTTTTCGATGCCGTTTGAATTATTTTTTGTTTTGGTTTTACGACTACGTTTTGAAGGCTTTGTAGATTTTTTGGATTTTTTGGGCGCACTGTAAATATTAATTTTTTCGGTTGAAACTTGTCCGGGCTTATTAGATGTGTCAGATGTTGATTTCTTAAAATTACTGTTTTCCATCTTTGAAATTGAAAGTTGTTTGGGTGTAGAGCTTTTATTTTTATCTTTAGAAACTTTTATATTATAAACTGATTTTACTCTCAATCTTCTGTTTGAAACCGTGACTGTAATGTCAGTTACTTGATTTTCTGACGATAATTTTCTTTTATTTATTTTTACAGACAAATCGTCACGTGCAGGAATGGCTTTAATGTCTAAATATTGAGTTTGAGACGGAACAACCGCAGTGTAATCAAATACATTAGGAGAAAATTCAGGTGAAATTTTGCCTGAAGAAATTTCAAGAGAACTTAATTTACAATTTTCTAGAATAGGGTTACCTTTTATTTTCAAAATTGTACTTTTAATTTCGGCATTATTATCTTGGATTGCATCATTAAATTCTGCCGTTATAGTAGATTCTTGTGTCAAAACTTTATTTTTTACAGTAAATTCAATATCAAATATCTCACTTATTTCATCTTCAGATTGAATTTCTCTGGGTTTTCCCGGATTAAAATTTATTCTAAGTAAATTATTACATTTTTCAACTTTTATATCCCGTCTTTTCAATGTGTTTTTGCAGTTTATTTTTCTGTATCTTAAATTACTTTCATCATAAGATAGATTACAATGAAATGGTTCAAAAAAATTTTTATTATCATTATTTTTTAATTCAAATATTATATGTACAGAAGAATTGGGTTCATATATTTCGTTTGGTTCAGGTTGTCTTATGCTATATTCCGAAGCATATCCAATTGAAAAGATTGTGAATATCAACAATAAAAAGTTAATTGTAAAATATTTAATCTTATCAAGATTTTTTTCTTTAATCATAGCTGTTTCTCCTTGTGGATTTATTAAATTTAAAATACATGATATAATTATCTGAGAGGTGAGATAGATTGAATTCATATTTAAACATTTTCGACTCATGGCAAAATCTTGCTACCAATTGGTCGATTTCTGTTTTAAAAAGTATATTGGTGATGGTTTTAGGGTGGTGGGCTGTAAATAAAATTTGCAAAATGTCCCTTTTATTTTTTCAAAAAAGTATATCTGATAAAGGAATCGCGTCGTTTTTATATTCAATAGTTAAATTTTCTCTTAGAGTTGTACTGGTTATTACCGCATTGGGATGCTTGGGAATTAATGTCGGTTCTTTTTTTGCTGCTATAGGAGCCTCCTTTGTTGCCGTAGGTCTTTCATTGAAAGATAATCTTTCAAATTTAATGAGCGGTATGGTTCTTGTTATTAATAAACCGATTCATGTAGGTGATTACATTGAATTTGAAAATGTAAAGGGTACTGTGATAAAAATAGAAATGCTGTTTACTACTTTACAGACTGAGGATAAAAATAAAACGGTAATAATACCAAATTCAAAATTATCGGCAAACAGTATTGTGCGTCAGAGTAAATATGATGTTTCTCTTATTAAAAGAGTTTATGAATTGGATAATTTCTCTGAAAAATATAACGAAATCAAGTGGTATTTTGAAAAAGAATTTATACTTAACAATAAGATACTTCAAATTCCACCCCCTAATATAGAATTTGAAACTTTTAAAGATAACAAGACCTTGCTTAAAATAAATGTATGGTCAATGAATAAAAATAAAAAGGCGTTACAAGAAGACGTAGAAAATTCAATTAATAGAGCCTCACAAAAATATGCAATTCATTTTAAAGAACAACCAGTTGAAAGTGAGTCCCACACAGGAAAATTATAACATAAATTTAACTAAAATGCAATAAAGGAGGAAATAAAATGAAACAAGATGCTTTTACAGAGGGAATTTATCCAGGTGGACTTACAAGTCACCAAGAAATAAAAATTCTTATTTGTTATTTGCTATATAACACCAAACTTTCTCTGAGAAAAAATGATATTGCTTCAATACTTCAAAATTACGGTTTGGCTAATTATTTTGAATCTAGTCAGGCTTTTGCCGAAATGCTTGCCAGTAACAATATTGCTTCAAACACAGAAGAAGAGGGTGGATATCATGTTACACCCAGCGGTAAGATTATAGTGGAAGAGTTAAGTGAGACGCTTCCTCTTTCTGTACGTGAAAAAGCGTTGAAAAGCGTAGAAGAGTATATGGACCGTTTGAAAAGAGAACGAGAAAATAAAGTTATGATTCAAAAAAATCCTCGTGGATATGATGTTATATGTAAAATTTCAGGTGGAGAATTCAATATGCTTGAACTTAAAATTTACGCTCCAAACATGATGGAGGCCACTACAATTCGAGATAACTTTTATAAAAGTCCGGAATTGCTTTATCGTAACATAATGACCTATCTTACAAAATCAGACATAGAATTAAAATAACATATTTTTAACATTAAACTTGACAGCATTTTACATTAATATATAATACAAGTAGAATATCTGTAATTTGTCGGAGGTATTTAAAATTACTTAATGTGTATTAAAGATATAAAATCCATGAGTTTTGAAGAAGTATTTGAAGATTTGAAAAGATTTTCTTTGGAGTCATATAGAGCCAAACAGATTTATTCTTGGATTCAAAAGGGAATAAATACATTTGACTGTATGACTAATATTCCTCTGAATTTAAGGGAAACTCTAAAAAGTAATTATTTTATTCCATTTGCTAAGATCAAGAGTAAAAAAGTGTCTAAGGATTCCACTATTAAGTATTTATTTGAACTGTTTGACGGAGAACTGGTTGAATCAGTGCTTATGAAATATAATCATGGTTATACAGTTTGTCTTTCGACACAAGCAGGATGTAAGATGGGTTGTTCATTCTGTGTTACCTGTAAAAACGGCTTTTCAAGAAATT
>CAMEMA010000040.1 GCA_945926705.1 uncultured Clostridia bacterium | reverse complement strand
TTTTCAAGATTCTTTTAAAGAAGGACGGTTTTTTCTTTTTCGAGCCTTCTTCTTTTAGTGCGCCGTCGTTTTCGCTGGTTGCGCCGTCGTCGCCGTTTTCGAAGGTTGTGTCGTCGTTGTCGCTGGTTGCGCCGTCGTTGTCGCTGGTTGCGCCGTCGTTGCCGTAGATAGGTTTTTTACGTCTATGTGATTTTTTCAATAGTTTCTCTTCCTTTTTTGATTTCTCGTATGCCTCTTTTGTTTGCTTTACTTTAAGTTCCGCTTCTGCTTTTTGTTGAATGTATTCACTATCGGCTTGTTCCTGTGCACATTTTTCATCATTTTTTTTCCGGATTTTTATCCATTCCTTTTCTTGAGGGAATAACTTTTGATTTCCATTGGACGGCTTTGTATTTGTAATAAAGCTTGAAATATAAGCTATAGTTTCCTTATCATTAGAAGCTGGCATACCTACTCTTCTTAGTGCATTAATTAATTCATTACTATTGCTTTTGACGCTATAGCCGGACTCTTCTAAGGAATCCAACCAGTCTTTAGGCAGTAATTTTATTCCGTGAGACAACGTGGAACTATAATCAGATGCTAAATGATCTGCTAAATGTGTATGATATACTCCAGGGATGTCCATTATGTCTTCGAGTGAGAATTTTCCTAAATTATTGAATTTATATTCCGTACCATATTGATAAATCATACTTCTACGTACTCTGATAGAATCAATATTGGTTGCATCGGTTGAATTGTCTAAAATTACTAAACCATTCTTACAATCAGCAGGTAATATTTTATCACAGAAATCAATTGTAGTAAATGCATCTATATTTTGGAGCTTGGGTAAATTGTAACATTTGTTTGGCGACATTCCTCTTTGGGATATCTGGTATAAACATGCACGATATTTTAAACTACTCAATGCATCCTTACATATAACAAAAATTTTTTTTCCTTTATTATCTACGAATACTGCATCCAGTTTCTTACCCATTTCTGGCTTTAAAATATATGCTTTAAAGTTTTGGGCATTTTTACCCAATGCAAACTCTTTATGAATGGGACCCATATTAAATTCCTCCTTAAATTTATATTTTATAATTTATTTATAATATAATTATATAATATCGTTTTTATATGTCAAGTATAAATATAAAAAATTTCCGCCAATTTATGGCGGATTGCATTTAGAATATTCCGGAGAACTTTCCATCGTTGTTTATATCAATGTTATTCGCTGCAGGAACTTTCGGTAGACCGGGCATTTTTAATATGTTTCCCATTAAAACTACTATAAATCCTGCCCCATTTGACAGAGTTATGTCTCTTACCGTAACACTGAAATTTTTCGGACGCCCCAATTTTGATGCGTCATCGGAAAGAGAGTATTGTGTTTTTGCTATGCATATAGGTAAATTGTTTTTTCCTAATTTTGCTATTTCTTTTAAAGATTTTTCTGCTTCAACAGAGTAATTAACTTCACTTGCTCTGTATATTTCTTTTGCTATCTTAAAAATCTTATCCTTAATTTTACTTTCAAATTTATATAAAGGTGAAAAATTAGATTTTTCATCACAGGATTTGCAAACTTGCAAGGCTAAATCGATTCCGCCGTTTCCTCCTTTTTCAAATATTTCACACAATGAAAACTTACAATCCATATTTTCACAATACTTTTTAATGTATTCTATTTCTTTTTCGGTGTCGTCTTTAAATCTGTTTAGAGCAACAACGACGGGCACTCCGTACTTTTTCATATTTTCGATGTGGACTCCCAAGTTTTCCACACCTTGTTCTAATGCGAGTATGTTTTCAGATTTGAGATTTTCTTTATTTTCTCCTCCGTTATATTTCAAAGCGCGAACAGTTGCAACAATAACTATACATGATGGTTTAAGTCCGGATATTGGACATTTTATATCCAAAAATTTTTCTGCTCCCAAATCTGCTCCGAATCCTGCCTCAGTTATGCAGTAATCACCGAGTTTTAAAGCTAATGTGGTTGCCCTTATGGAGTTGCATCCGTGTGCAATATTTGCAAATGGTCCGCCATGTATTATTATCGGTGTTCCCTCGTTTGATTGTACCAAATTTGGATTTAAAGCGTCTTTTAAAAGAGCTGCCATAGCTCCGTGAACATTCAAATCTTTAGCATATATTGGAGTGCCTGAAAATGAGTATGCTACCAATATATTTCCTAGCTTTTGTTTTAAATCTTCCAAATCTTTTGATAGACATAATATAGCCATTACTTCCGTTGCAACGGTTATTATAAATCCGTCTTCACGGGGAATTCCGTTAATTTTTCCTCCAAGCCCTATAACTATATTTCTCAGAGCTCTATCGTTCATATCTAAACATCTTTTTATTAATATTCTCCTAGGATCTATTTTAAGTTCATTTCCTTGGTGAATATGATTGTCCAAAATCGCACATAAAAGATTATTTGCACACGTTATTGCATGCATGTCTCCGGTAAAATGAAGATTAATATCTTCCATCGGTAAAGCTTGAGAGTATCCTCCGCCTGTTGCTCCCCCCTTTATTCCGAACACCGGTCCGAGTGAAGGTTCTCTGAGAGCGGTTACAGCATTTTTACCGATTTTATACATTGCTTGACTGAGTCCAATGGTAACTGTTGTTTTTCCTTCTCCGGCAGGAGTGGGGTTGATTGCCGTAACAAGAATAAGTTTACCGTTTGATTTATTTTTTAGTTTTTTAAACACAATATCTTTTATTTTGGCTTTATAATTTCCGTAAAGTTCAATTTCATCGGTTTTTAGTCCAATATTTTCTGCTATTTTAGTGATAGGTTTTAATTGTACATTGTTTGCAATTTCGATATCTGTAAGCATAAAAAACTCCTTTTAAAATTATTGACAACACATTTGTAAATATTATGTTGAATAAACTGTTGAATTTGTTGAAACATTTGTGCGGTTAATAAATATATTTTTAGTGTATAACATATTTATCAGTTGAATTATAATTTTTAATTCCTAATTTTAAATCCATTCAAACTTTGTTGTTTAAATGGACTTATTTACTATTTTATTAAACTTTTTATTAAATTAAAGATATTTTTTAAAGATTCTGATTTATCAAAATTTGTGCAGTTGTATTTCATTGCATGTAATTTCTGAGAGTTAGAAAAGAGATCGTTTATCGTGTTGGCGATATCTTCACAAGAGTTTAATTTTACCGCCATATTATTACTTACCAAGAAATTGGCATTTTCTTCTTCTTGTCCTGGTATAGCATCGTAAAGTGCCATAGGTAAATTGCAGGCCAACGCTTCGCTTACAGTCAATCCTCCGGGCTTTGTAAGTATTAAATCCGACACGCTCATATATTTTTCTACTTCATTAGTGAAATATATCAATTGTGTGTTTTTCGGGTAGCGGAAAGTATCTGTTTTGTTTTGATATTGTTTTATAAATTTCATACTTTCAGGGGCTTTCTCAGAAATTTTTGCAAGAATTTTATTTTTTATATCTGTTTTTTCCCCCGCTATAACTTTTTGCATATTTTCATAAAGTTTTTTATTTTTACCGGTAATAATTATTATTTGAAAATCTTTTTCTATGGATTGAAGTTCTTTGTAAATTTTTTCTATGTTCGCAAGGCCACAACTTCCTGCCATGATTAAAATTGTAGGTATTCCGCTTTTCAACTTCAATTCATTCATCAGCTTTTTTTTGTCTTGTCGATTGAAAAATGCATCGTCGACAGGTATTCCGAATGGATATATTTTATCGGGTTCTACTTCCATTTCAATCATGGGTGTTATCATGTTTTCATTTGCAACGACATAGGCATCTACATTTGGACTTATCCATGTTCTGTGAGGAGCATAATCGGTTATTATACATATCAATGGTATACTTGTCTTTTTGTTTTTTTTAAGTTCGGAAACCATTTCTGTAGTAAAAGGGTGAGTTGTCACTATTACATCAGGGTTACAAGACTCCAAAAGAGGAAGGAGCTTATTGCCTATGAAACTGTTCGTTTTACCGATTATATTATTTAAGGATTTTTTATTTGAAGAATTATACATCATCTTCCAAAGTAACGGATTCTTTTTAGCCATATACTCGTAAATTTCTGTAACTGTTTTATTAAGAAGCGGACTTATATATTCTATAGCATCTATAACCATTGCATCGACAGAATTTGATTTAAGATAATCTTTTAATGCATTAGACGCGCTCATATGTCCCCCACCGGTTGAGGCGGATAATATTACAACTTTCAAGTTTATACCTCTTCGAATTTATTTTGTATACGGGGTTGCAAATTTCCGAGTACTGTATTGGATGAAAGCCTATATCCTCTTGAAAATTCTCCCGCTGCCATTCTTTTTTTACCCTCTATTTGAACTTCCAATAACTGTAAGGAAGTATTTCCTCCGCATCCTACAATAAGAGGGTCGGTAGAAATAATTTTACCCGGACAAGATGAGTAATATGTCGAAACTTTTGATTTGTATATTCTAAAATTTTTTCCTCTCAAAAGAGTGTGAGCTATAGGCCATGGATTTGAACCTCTTACTAAATTGTGAATCTCCTGAGCGGTTTTTTCCCAGTCTATGTCACCGTTTATTTTATCCAGAGGAGGAGATAGGGTGGCCTTCGTATCATCTTGTTTTATTCTTTTTAAAGTACCAGCTTCCAGTTCTTTAAGGGTCTTTATAAGTAAATCTGCGCCGATTACAGACAATCTTTTCTTAAGATCTTCTGATGTTTCATCATCGTTTATTGACACTTTGCTTTGGAGTAGTATATCTCCGGTATCTAAACCTTCATCCATAAACATAGTGGAAATACCCGTTACTTTGTCTCCGTTTATTATACTCCATTGTATCGGAGCAGCTCCTCGGTATTGAGGTAAAAGCGAACCATGAACATTTATACATCCGTATTTTGGAGTATCTATTATATTTTTCGGCAAAATCTTACCGTATGCGACTACCACTATAGCATCCGGATTTAAATTTTCAATTAGCTCTGATGTTTCTCGAATTTTTAATTTTTCAGGTTGAAAAACTTCAAGGCCATGTTCCTGAGCGAAAACTTTAACAGGAGGGGGAGTTATTATTTTTTTTCTTCCTTGAGGTTTGTCCGGCTTTGTAAAAACGGCACATATTTCATAATTTTCTTTTATAAGGTTTTCCAGAGAAGGTATCGCAAATTCTGGAGTTCCCATAAAAATAATTCTCAATATTATTTCACCTCGGTGGTATTTTGTTTTTTTTCTGATTTTGAATCGTAATATTCTTCAAGGGTAATTCCTTTAGAATAAATGTAGTCAGCCAGTTCTTCTCCTACATATCTTATATGCCAAGGTTCAAATTTCATTTCTGTTATAGCTTCCTTACCTTTGGGATATCTCAAAATAAACCCGAACTTCGACAAAACAGAATGAAGCCAAGCCGTTTCCTTATTTATATTTCCGTTTTCATCAAGAGCAATTCCGGCCCATTTTCCGTTTCTGAATATATCACAGTCTAAGGCAAGACCGGTATTATGTTCCGAATATCCAGGAAGACAGGCGCTTTTTTTAGCAAATTCCAAACCATTTTTTCTTACAAAATAATTATACTTTGTTTCTTGTTGTTTTAGGGACAAATAACCGCTCGTAATGCCGAGTATTATACCATTTTCCAATGCGAATTTTCTTAATTTTTCAAATTGATCAGCTGTTTTCTTTTCTAGAAAAGTTGCTTTTTCATCTACTCCAAAAGTGCGATATACAATTTCATTGTTTTTATGGGGTTCAACTTTAATTATTTGAGGAATAATTGTATTTTTCAAATATTCTTCATCTAATTTATGCGTTTTATTTACCAAAATTTGATAATTCATTATTAGATATTCTCCTTTCAGGCATTGTAAATAAGAAATATTATTTAAGACAATGATATTAGATTTATAAAATAATTTCAATAATATATACAAAATAGCTTATTGCGTTTGATATACAACATTGTATTGTAGTATAATTATAAATCAGTAAAAAGCAGAGAGAGGATGTTTTATATGTTCAGTAGATTGGAATCTGCAGAAAAAAGATATGAGGAAATAAATGCGAGTCTTTGCGATGCAGAGATAATATCGAATCAAAATGAGTATAAATCACTTATGAAGGAATACAAAAATCTTACGCCCATAGTTGAAAAATATAGAGAGTATAAAAAAGAAGAAAATAATTTAAACGAAGCAAAAGAAATTTTATCTGAAAGTGGTTCTGACAAAGATTTGAAAGAAATGGCTGAAGTTGAAATTGAATCGGCAAAGGAAAAAATAGAAAAAATTTCAGAAGAATTAAAAATACTACTGCTTCCTAAAGACCCCAATGACGAACGCAATGTAATAATAGAAATAAGAGGCGGAGCAGGGGGAGAAGAAGCTGCACTTTTTGCGGGAGCACTTTTTAGAATGTACAATATGTATGCACAAGAACGCAGGTGGAAATCTGAGGTACTTAATTCTAACGAAACTCAGTTGGGAGGATTGAAAGAAATAAGCTTTATGATTTCAGGTGAAGGTGCATATTCACGTCTTAAATTTGAAAGCGGAGCTCACAGAGTTCAAAGAGTTCCTGATACTGAAACTCAAGGAAGGGTACATACTTCCACGGTTACGGTTGCAGTTCTTCCGGAAGCTGAAGATGTTGAAATAGATATAAATCCGGCAGATTTACAAATTGATACTTATCGTGCGGGCGGAGCAGGAGGACAGCACGTGAATAAAACGGAATCTGCAATAAGAATTACTCACATTCCAACAGGAGTTGTGGTTGAATGTCAGGATGAGAGAAGTCAGTATAAAAACAAGGATAAAGCAATGAAAGTTCTTAAATCCAGACTTTTAGAAGCTAAACGTGCTGAACAGGATATGGCAGTAGCAGAAGAAAGACGTATGCAGGTAGGAACAGGAGATCGCTCTGAAAGAATAAGAACTTACAATTATCCTCAAAGCCGTGTTACTGACCATAGGATAGGTCTCACACTTTACCGTTTGGAAGATATTCTTAACGGAGACCTTGATGAAATAATAGATGCACTTATAACTGCGGACAGAGCCGCAAAGCTTTCGGGAAATTCTTAATTTTGAAATTAATATTACCGAAAGGAACTTAATGTGGATACTTTATACTTAGACAAAACTCAGACGAATAAAGCAGCGAGTATATTAAAAAATGGTGGAATTGTTGCAATTCCCACTGAAACAGTTTACGGACTTGCCGCAAATGTTTTTAATGAAACAGCTGTTAAAAATATTTTTAAAGCTAAAGGACGTCCATCAGATAATCCCCTTATAGTTCATATATCCAAATTAAGTGATATATATAAAGTAGTGTCGGAGTTCCCTAAAAAGGCGCAGCAGTTGGCAAATAAATTTTGGCCCGGGCCTCTTACGATGATACTTCCCAAGCATAAGAGCATACCTAATTGCGTTACAGGTGGTATGAACTCCGTTGCAGTCAGATTTCCTTCTCATAAGAT
>CAMEMA010000039.1 GCA_945926705.1 uncultured Clostridia bacterium | reverse complement strand
CAGAGGAATATTGGAATGATCCTGATAATGTTATGGATTTTGAAAATCAAATTACCATCTGCCACTTCCGTATCTGTTGTTTTTTTTACGTTTTCTGGCTTGTTTGGATTTTTCTTTGCGTTTTACGGAATTACTTCTATAAGCTTCTCTTTTCCTGAGCTCAGGTATTATTCCAGAACTTACTCTTTTGAATCTTTTTAGTAAAGCTTCAAGTGATTTTGGACTATCAGAATTTTCGTTAGATACGGTTTTTTCATCAGAGGGTTGGTTTTTATCATCCAAAACTTTTGATATTTGAGATGCTTCACCGGCTAAAGATTGTGCTTCATTCGGTAAAGTTTGACTGTTGTTAATTAATAATGTTTTAGACTCATTAACAATAACCTTCGAGCCGTCTTTTGTCACTGTTGTAGATTGGTTCAGTAAAAACTGAGGATTTTCACTATTGTTCATCGAAGCCTCAGATCCGGTTTTTTCCATTATTTCAACTTTCTCTGCCATTTACTTCCCTCCTATCCGCTCTCGAGCAGGGCTTTATGTATTGTAAACATACTGAAATCACCAAAAATGATTCGATATTTAAACACACAGTCCGTATTATATATTACTTTTATGTTTATTGTCAAGATATACTATTTTTATTTTAAAAAAAAGACTAAGATGTTTTATATTACAACTTTATTGAGTTTATTTTTGATTCAAATAATTAAAATTATTTACATAAATTTCGTTAACATATATAATTCAATTTATAGATGATTTTAATGTTAAGAGGGATACTATGGATTTTAAAAAGGTATCGGTTATTATTCCCATATTAAATGAAGAAAAGTATATTGAAAAATGCTTAAATTCAATTTTATGTCAGTGCTATCCTCGGGAACAACTTGAAATTTTGTTGATTGATGGAAATTCAAATGATAATACAGTTTCAATAATAAAAAATTATACAGATAAGTACAGCTTTATAAAGCTTTATTCAAATCCCTACAGAACCGTTCAATATGCTCTCAATATCGGGATTAAAAATGCTTCTGGAGAGTATATAGTGCGTATGGACGCTCATGCATGGTATGCTCAAGACTACATTTTAAAATGTGTGCAATATCTTCAGAAAACAGGCGCATCCAATGTTGGAGGGCCTACTGTTGTTAGAGGTAGTTCCCCTATTCAAAAAATAATTGCTGCGGCATATCATTCACCGTTTGCGCTGGGAGGAAGCAAACACTACAAGGAAAAGTTTGAAGGTTATGCCGATACAGTCGCTTGGGGAGCATTTCAAAAACAAACTTTGGTCAATATTGGTATGTACGACGAAAGACTTCCGAGAAGTGAAGATGATGATATGAATTTCCGTATTACACAAAACGGTGGGAAAATTTTTATAACTCCGGAAATAAAGAGTGTATACTATCCAAAAGACAGTTTTCAAAAACTATTTAAGCAGTATTTTGAATACGGAATGTGGAAAGTTGCTGTAATTAAAAAGCACAAAAGACCATTAAGGATAGTTCATTTGATTCCTATGTTATTTGTTGCTTTTTTATTTGTTTTTGGAATTTTATCATTTTTTTCTAAACCTTTTATGTATGTGTTTTTTTCTGTACTTCTATTTTATCTACTTATTGGTTTTTATTTTTCTTTAAAAAATAATTATGTATATGGCATTTTAGATGAATTAAAATTAATGTGGGCGTTTTTTGTTATTCATGTATCGTACGGAATGGGATTTTGGGTAGGAATTTTTAAATTTTTGAATGTCCGATGGTAAATTAGTATTATTTTCGAAATGATGTGATCTATATTAACAGTGATAAAGATAAAATACTGGAATTGAATAAAGAACAATTACGTAGTCTTCAACTTAAAAGTTTAGAAATTTTAATTTACTTTAAAAAATTTTGTGAAGAACATGATTTAACTTTTTATTTTTGCGGTGGTTGTTGTATAGGAGCTTTGAGACATAAAGGTTTTATCCCTTGGGACGACGATATTGACGTTTTTATGCCACGCGACGACTATGAAAAACTTTTCAAAATTTGGAATAAATATGCAGATACCTCAAAATATTCATGTAACAGAACATGTGAAGATAATTTTATGGGAAATATCATGACAACTATATGTGATAATGAAACTACTGTAATTCGCCCTTGGCAAAAAGGAAAGGATGGGAAAAAAGGGGTAATGATTGACGTCTTACCTTTGGATGGTTGTGCTCCATCAGGGATTAAAAGAAAGCTACAAATGATTTGGAGTATGATTTTTTCACTATATTGTTCAAGAATGGTTCCTGTGAATCATGGACGGTTAGTATCATTGATTTGTAAAATATTATTGGGAATAGTTCCAAGCGAGCGACTAAAAAATAAAATTTGGAAATATTCTGAAAAACAAATGAGTAAGTATAGTATCAAGAATTCAAAGTATGTGACCGAACTTTGCTCCGGACCAAAATATATGAAAAATGAGTATCCAAGGGAAATATTTGATGATGTTATATATAAAGAATTCGAAGGATTAATGATGCCGCTTCCAATAGGGTATGACAAGTACTTAAGAATGGCTTTTGGGAACTATATTGAACTTCCGCCCCCGGAGAAGAGAATCCCTCATCATGATATTCTTTACATGGACTTAGAAAACGGAAATAGAAGTATTTAAATTTATATAAAATGGAGGAAACAAAAATGATATTCGGAGCTATAGTTGCCGGTGGAGTAGGAAACAGAATGAATCTTTCCGGCCTTCCAAAACAGTTTTTGCCTTTGGGAAATTCCAAAAAACCAATTATAATTCATACATTAGAAAAATTCTTACTATGCGACAGAATAGACTATATTTATATTGGTGTTCATAAAGATTGGTTGGGATATGCAGAGGAGCTTTTGGATAAATATGAAATAGACACCAAAAAAGTATTTGTTATTTCAGGAGGAATCGATAGAAACCTAACAATAATGAATATAATAAAAGTTATAGAAACTAATCATGGCGAAAATCCGGATAATATAATTGTAACTCATGATGCTGTGCGACCATTTGTAACTATTAAGATGATAGAAGAAAATATTGATGCAGCTATAGAATGTGGCGCTTGTGACACTGTAGTAAACGCAATAGACACCATCATAGAATCTTCAGATGGAAAACATATTTCTTCTGTTCCTGAAAGAAAATTAATGTATCAAGGACAGACACCTCAAAGTTTTAATATTTCAAAACTTAAAAATTTATATTTTGATTTGAACGATGAAGAAAAAAATGTGCTGACAGATGCATGTAAAATATTTATTTTCAGGAATCATCCGGTAAAACTAGTAAAAGGGGATACTTTTAACATAAAGATAACAACTGTAAGTGATTACAAAATTGCCCAAGCCATTGTAGGAGGAAGTAAAGGTGATTAATTACGTTTATCAGCTTATAAGTCCTGGAGTATTGTCCGTAAAGTATGAAGACATTAATTTTAAAAGCGAAGTAATTGTAAAGCCTACTTACATGGCGTTATGTCATGCAGACCAAAGATATTATTTCGGACAGAGAAGCATAGATAAACTAAGAAATAAACTTCCGATGGCCCTGATACATGAATGTGTAGGAAGAGTTTTAAATGATTCTAGTAAAAAATATTCTTACGGACAGAGAGTTGCACTAATTCCCAACGTTGTATGTACATCAAGAAATCCTCTTCTTTATGAAAATTATGAAAAGGGTTCTGCGTTTCTTTCAAGTGGTAAAGATGGGTTTATGAGAGAAGTTGTTAACATTAATCCGGATAGAGTAGTTCCTTTCGGTGACGATATTTCTGAGAAAACTGCTGCAATAAGTGAATTTATAAGTGTTGGTGTCCACGCTTGTGAAAGATTTGACAAAACGGCTCATAAGATAAGAAACACGATAGGAATATGGGGTGACGGAAGCTTAGCGTATGTCGTTGCCTGTATTTTAAAACAAACTGTACCTGACGTTCATATAACGGTCATAGGACGTGATGATTATAAACTTTCTCAATTCTTATTTGTAGATAAAACTTATTTTTCCGATAGTATACCAAAAAATTTTAATGTAGATCATGCATTTGAGTGCGCCGGAGGAGAGGGAAGTTACTATGCTATAGATAATATTATAAAATACATTAACCCTCAAGGTACGGCAATCCTTATGGGAGTTACGGAAAATAAAGTTCCGATAAATACAAGAGATATGCTCGAAAAAGGTTTAACTTTGGTAGGTTCAAGTCGTTCAGGAAGGAAGGATTTTGAAAAATCAATCGAACTTTTAAAAAATCCAAAATTTCAAAATCGTATAAGCAGAATCATTTATGAGGATTTACCTGTTTCGGATATATCTGATATTCATAGAGTATTTAGAACCGATTTAAATACATGTTTTAAAACTGTTTTTAAGTGGAATTTGTAAAAAATCTTTAGGAGAAAATAAAATGCCTAAAATAAGTGTAATAGTTCCTGTTTACAACTGTGAAAAATATATTTCCAAATGCATTGAATCTATTTTACACCAAACTTTTAAAGACTTAGAATTGATTTTAGTCGATGATGGATCCAATGATAAAAGTTATGAAATTTGCTGTTCGTTTTCTCAAGATTCAAGAGTTAAATTAGTGCGTCAAGATAACGGAGGTGTCAGTAAAGCACGAAATTTAGGAATTGAAATGTCTAAAGGAGACTTTATTACCTTTGTAGATAGTGATGATTATATAGTTTCAAATATGTATGAAAGACTATATAAAAATTTAATTGAAAAAGGAGCGGATGTTTCAATTTGTGGTATTACAAATTGTTTTATAAGAAAAGATAAAACAGTCAAAAATGTTCGTCAATCCAATATTGATGGGGTTTGGGTTTTTAATGGCGAAAAAGCAATGGAAGAATCCTTTAAGAGCAAGTTGTTTTCTGTAAATCCTGTAAATAAACTTTTTAAGAGAGAACTTTTTAAATCACTTAGATATCCCGAAGGAAAAATATCAGAAGACGCATTTTTGATACCAACAGTCCTTTCACGTGCATGTAAAGTTGTGTATGATTCTTCACCGATGTACTATTACGTTAGGCACGAGAATAGTATTACGACTTCCGATTTTTCTTTTAAAGATTGGAGTGTTGTTGAAGCATATAAATATCACTTTGATGTGGTTCGAGGAAAATTCCCGAATTTAAAAAAAGCTGCCGAATTTCGATATCTTTGGTCATATACTTACGTTATGGACAGAATTATGACAAGTAATTCCAAAGTTCATGAAAACGACTTTAGAAGAGCGTACGATTTTATTAAAAAAAATTCTTTTAAAATTTTTTTAAATCCGTATTTTTCGCTTAAAAGAAAAATTGCAACCATGATATTATTGATAAATAAAAAGGGTTATAAAAAATTAATTATGAAAATGGATAAACGTTAAAATTTTTATTTGGAGATCGTAATGAAAAAATTATGTTTTGTGTGTTTTAATATTGAAGATATGGGGGGAATAAACCGTGTAGTTTCTGGACTTTGTAATGAATTCTGCAAAAATCATCTCGTATATTTAGTATCAATTTGTAATACAGGAAAAAATTCTTATTATTATTTAGATTCAAAAATTAAAATTCATAGAATAAATAATTTACCTGAAGATAGAATACGGAATATTATAATTAAGTCTTTTATAAATTTAAAAAAATATTTTTCAGAAAATAAATTTGATATTATTTTTATGGAGGGTCATTATATCCCTCCTATTGTTCTCCCAATCAAATTTTTTACAAAAAGTAAATTTATTTTCTGTGACCATGGAGCATTAACCAACCAACTGGATGATAAAAAAGCTACATTTTTTAGAAAAATAGCTTCTAAGTATAGTGATAAAGTGATTGTTCTTACAAATTCCACTAGGAAAGAATACATGAACAAATTTAAAATTAGTTCCGAAAAAATTATATCTATTCCGAATTTCGTTGATGAAAATATTTTTAAATATAAAGATAAATATAATGAAAATTCTAAATTGATTCTGTCATCCGGAAGGCTTACCCATGAAAAAGGGTTTGAAATGATACCAAATATAGGTGAAAAAATTTTTTATAAGCATCCGGACTGGCAGTGGCATATTTACGGAGACGGTCCGGAATATGAAAGTATACAAAGAAAGATAGCCGATAAAAAAATGGAAAAACACATAATTTTAAAGGGATTTGCAGATAATATGTATAAAAAATATCATAAATATGGAATTTTTGTACTACCGTCTTATCGTGAGGGTTTTGCGCTTGTTCTTTTGGAAGCTAAAGCAAATTCCATACCTATGGTGAGCTTTGATTGTGTTGCAGGTCCATCTGAAATTATAAACGATAATGTAGACGGATATATTGTTCCGTGTTATAATGGGAAAGTCATGTCGGAAAAAATCTGCACTCTTATCGAAAATAATGAATTAAGAAGTCGTTTTTCCAAAAATTGTATGGTTGATATTTATAAATTTAATAAAAAAGTTATTATAAAAAAATGGGAAGAAATCATAAATGATATTTAAATGTAACGTAATTTAAAGTGTAGGTGAGGTTATTGAAAAGTACAGTTCTTGTAAACAGTCAAAAAATTGAAAAATTAAATGTATTCAAAACAATATATATGGTATTGTTTTTATTTGTTCTTATGGGAAGATTTATTAGTTTATATTGGGTTATTCCTCACATTTTTGATACTTTGGCTTTTGCCGGTTTTTTATTTTTTTCTGGTGTTTTTGTTGTAATTGATTTATTGGGCGAAAAAAAGATTTTTAAAGCACAAGACATTATTTTCTTGGCTTTGTTTTTTGCTGCATGCATAATCTCATGTCTAATACGCATAAATTATGGATGGTCAGATAACTTAAAATCTCTTATGTCTATAGCATTGAGTTTATTTTTTCTATATCCTTTTTCAGTTGTGATTAATAAAGATAAATTTGAAGATATAGTAGTGTTAATACAAAAGATTACTGTCGTTTCTTGGATGATATTTTCCTTAATATCAATATATACATTTTTTATACAATATAGCAATATATTCTATATGTATGGTACGCGAATACTTTTGGGGTGCATAGAAAACAGATTGTTCGGAATATTCTCCGATCCTAATTATGCATCTGTTGTTTCAATTATATCAATGATATTCTCTATTGCTATTCTTAATTATAAAAATCAGGGTTGTTTTATAAGGACAATTTCAATAATAAATATAATAACTCAATTTATTTATCTTGTACTGGGTGCTTCCAGAACAGGAGAGGTATGTTTGCTGGTTGTAATATTTATTTCAGGGTTTGTATATAGTTATAAATTTAATAATAATAAAAAATTTATTGCATTAATTGTCAGAATTTTAGTGTTGGCCTGCATGTGTGTAGCCGTACATTTTTTAATAGAATATACACGGATAATTTTGTCCTACATACCATCTTTGGTAGGTATAAGTTGTTCCGGAGATTCTTCTTTATCAATAGGTCTTTATCAAATTTCTATGG
>CAMEMA010000038.1 GCA_945926705.1 uncultured Clostridia bacterium | reverse complement strand
GCTATATTTTGGTGGAATTGATAACAGTAAATGTACGTGATCTGACATAATATGGTCTTCTACCATTTCTATTCCTTTCCATTTACACAAATAAAAATATCACCGAGCAAATCGGTGACATCAATTTTGCAGATATTTTTTTAAAATAACCATACGGAGCAAATCGATAAAATAAATTCGATATGTATTTATATTTTCCAATAACCGAATATTTATCTGTTTTTAAATATTGACATGATATCATAAAAACTATCATCGTCGTTATTATTTTTTTGTTTTTCATTAGATTGATTTGAAGAGAAATTTCTCGGGTTTTCTACCGGTCTTTGTGGCTTTGGAATAGGGAATTCCGATTCACGCTTAGAAAATCCGGTTGCTATAACAGTTACACTTATCTCATCATCCATAGCCTCATCAAAAGCGGCTCCCCAAATTATATTCGCATTTTTATCTGCTTGTTTTGCTATTAGAGAAGAGGCAGTTTCGATTTCGTCAAGTCCGATATCCGGAGAAGCTGTTACATTGATTATGACACCTTTTGCTCCGTTTATTGCTGTTTCGAGTAAAGGGCTTGAAATAGCCATGTTTGCCGCAACTTCAGCTTTATCTTTACCTGAAGCACGTCCCACACCCATATGAGCATATCCTGCATCTTTCATTATTGAAGTGACATCTGCGAAATCCAAATTTACCAAACCGGGAAGCAGTATAAGGTCAGATATACTCTGTACACCTTGTCTTAAAACGTCATCAGCAACTATAAAGGCATTCATTAAAGTTATTCTTTGTTGACTGGCAAGCTTTAATCTTTCGTTAGGTATAACTACTAAGGAGTCTACTTGTTCTCTAAGTAAGGCCACACCGTTTTCGGCTTGTTCCATTCTCTTTTGACCTTCAAAAGCGAAAGGTTTAGTTACTATACCTATTGTTAAAATTCCCATTTCTCTGGCAACCTGAGCTACAACCGGAGCGGCGCCGGTTCCTGTTCCTCCGCCCATTCCGGCAGTTATAAACACCATGTCGGCTCCCTTTATAGCCGCAACTATTTCGTCCCTGCTTTCTTCGGCTGCTCTTTGACCGATTTCCGGTTTTGAGCCGGCACCTTTACCTCTTGTAATTTTTTCACCTATCTGAATCTTATGCGTTGCTTTAGAACGCAGTAAAGCTTGTCTGTCTGTATTTATACAGATAAAGTCTACGCATTTTACACCTGAATCTACCATTCTATTTACAGCATTTCCACCGCCACCGCCAACACCAATTACCTTTATCTTTACTATCTCTTCAGCATCGTTGTCAAATTCGAAACTCATAAGCTTGCTTCCTCCTGATGAACTCTTTTATAATTCACAAAACCCTTTATAAATTGTCTCTTATAATACCATATATTGTAACATATCTTTATAAATTTATCAAACTAACAAAAGTGAACTGTAGTGATTTCTAATTATAATTTAAATTTAATATAGTTATCTAAATAATATTTATTGTAAGATTAATTCAACATGAAATCAATAAATTATTTTACATTATAGCAATATTCTAACATAAATATCAAAAAATATTATTATGAGAAAATAATATATTAAAATATTATAGATTATTATTTGTATTATTGGGAATTTTAAATTATATTAAAAAATATTGAAATTTTAGCAAAAGAATGATAACATAATATTACAATTTAAAAATTAGGAGGTGAAAATAAAACAATGAAGATATTTTTAAAAAATTTATCTAGGTTGATTTTATGCTTGTCACCTATATTTTTATTTTTAGGTAGTGTTAAATCGTTGAATTATGTGTCTATTTTGGAAATGTCAAGCGGTTTTGAAGAAGCGAATAAAGTATGGGATTTGGAGGTATATCGGTCTTCACTCGTATATTCCGATCAAAGGATTGATAAAGTATTTTAAGAATTAGAAAGCAAATACAAAGAGTGCAATGCTTTTTTTAATTTAGTTCCTCCGTGCGCACGCCCTTTGAATAAGCTTATGTACAGTTTTGGTGATTTACTCGGAAAATATTTCAAAACCGTAAAGTCGGATAATAAAGTTGGCGTCGAAGTTATAGCCAAATATATCGGAATGGATCCTTTGAAGCTTAAAGAATTAATGGTAAAAAATAATTATCCTATAATTTCAGTAAAACGTTTTCATGAATTGTATGATTACAAACGCATTCCGAGAGTATCCATTCCGAAACTCAGATCAAGCGGCTCTTTGTTTGGTATAGAATTATTCTTCAATAATTAACAGAAATGTTCCGGTGTTTTGCCGGACTTTTTTAGTGTTTGAAAATAATTAATGTTTTTTTATAAAATATTTTTTAATCGGTGAACGTAAATTTAAATTCGTGTATAATCATCTTATTATTGCCAATTTGAAAAGAGGGGTCAATTTGAAAATATCTGTTTTAGGATGTGGAAGATGGGGGTCTTTTATAGCGTGGTACTTGGATAAAATAGGGCATGAAGTTAAAATGTGGGGCAGAAGAGATTCGCACCATCTTCAAGAAATAAAAACTTTGCGTCGCAATTCATATTTAAAATTTCCGAAAAGTATCAATGTTACTGATGATTTAGAGGAATGTCTTAAATTTTCAAATACAATAATTATCTCGATAAGTGCACAATCGTTGCGAACATTTTCAGAAAGCTTAAATGCTTTAGGTATAAATTTAAACGAAAAAACTTTTGTTTTGTGCATGAAAGGAATAGAAGAGAATACCGGTAAACGTTTGTCTCAAGTTATCAAAGAAAGTATATTTTATAAAATAAACATCGCTATTTGGGTAGGACCGGGTCACGTACAGGATTTTGCCGGAGGAATACCGAACTGTATGGTGATAGATTCAGAAAATAATAGTGTCAAAAATTATTTGGTTGAAAATTTTTCAAGTAATATCATAAGGTTTTATTATGGTACGGATTTGCTGGGAAATGAAATTGGTGCTGCTGCTAAAAATGTAATGGGAATAGCTGCCGGAATACTCGATGGTATGAATTATGAATCGCTAAAAGGAGCTCTTATGTCTCGTGGAACCAGAGAAATTGCACGTCTGATAAAAGCTATGGGAGGAAGTGAGATGTCCGCTTATGGCCTTGCTCATCTCGGAGACTATCAAGCGACATTATTTTCTCCGCATAGTAATAACAGAAAATTCGGTGAGTTTCTCGTTATAGGAAAGCCTTATGATAAATTGGCCGAAGGCGTTCCAACTTCTCATGCAATTTTAGAGTTGGGGAAAAAATATAGTGTCGAACTTCCGATATGTAAAGCTGTTTATGAATCGGTTACAGGAAAAACAGCTCCCGAAAAAGCTATTGCGGGATTATTTCTCAGAAGTATAAAAAATGAATTTTAGACTCCATATACTTCGTGGTATATTATATTCTTTACATTGTTAAATTCTTCTTCATTTAATTTTTGAGGATAACTCATTATTTTAAGTTCCGAAGGAGAATGATTTTTCCTTAGGGGGATTTGAAAATACTGATATTCATTTAGCACAAATCCTAATTTTTCGTAAAATTTCATTCTTTTTATTGAAATGTCGTCTACAGGAGGTTCTATTTCAAGTAATATGGGTTTTGAGGTTTCAGACATGAATTCGGAGACCAATTTTGTGCCCGTTCCTTTTCCTCTGCAAGTCGGGCTTACGGCCAAATGTTCTATAAAATTAAAATCTCCCAGTGACCAAAAAGCCAAAAAAGCTACTATATTTTTTTGTTCGTTTTCTTTTGTGATTATGTGATATTTTGGATTTTTAAGTAAAGATTTTTGATCTGAATATGTTCTGTATTCGTTTTCAGGAAAAGAAATTTGCATAAGATGGAACATTTCGTCGAAGTTTTTCATAATAAATATCTCCTTTAGTATTGTTGTAAAATATATCTTAATAAATATTTTATTATAAAATTTAATTATTTTTCAAAAAAATTAATGAAATTCACTAAACTATATGATATAATATTTGAGGTTGGGGATAAATGTAAAGTATAAAAAATAAATTTTAAGATTCTAGGTAGATTTTTTTATTATTTTGAAATACAATAACTTTAATCCTTAATTATTGTTAGTAATTTCATTTTTATATTGATTATACCATAAGAGGTGGTTGTATGAGTTTTTTAAATTTATTATTTGGAAATTACAGTAAACGAGAACTAAAACGCATAAAACCTATATGTGATGCTGTATTGAATTTGGAAAAAAAATATCTTAATATGTCCGATGAAGAACTTTCTTCGCAGACAATCGTTTTAAAAGAGCGTTTAAAAAACGGGGAAACGCTTGACGATATTCTTCCGGATGCCTTTGCTGTGTGCAGAGAAGCGTCAGATAGGGTGCTGGGTATGAGACATTTCCCGGTTCAAATTATAGGAGGAATAATCCTTCACCAGGGAAGGATAAGTGAAATGGCCACAGGAGAGGGAAAAACTTTGGTCGAAACTTTGCCTGCATATCTCAACGCTCTTAGCGGAAAGGGTGTTCATGTCGTAACGGTTAACGATTATCTTGCAAAGCGTGACTCTGAACAAATGGGTAAACTTTATCGCTTTCTAGGTTTGGAGACGGGATTGATAATAAATGATTACGGAAAAGCTGAGAGAAAAAGGGCTTACGCTGCAGATATAACTTACGGGACAAACAATGAATTTGGTTTCGATTATCTGCGTGACAATATGGTTACCAACAAGGCTGCTAAAGTACAGAGAGAACATAACTTTGCCATAGTAGATGAGGTGGATTCCATACTCATTGATGAAGCGAGAACGCCTTTAATTATTTCCGGCGAAGGTGATAAATCGACCGAGATGTACACTATAGCCGATAATTTTGCCAAAACTCTTAAAATGTTAAAAGTAGCGGAAATAAACGCCAAAGAAGATAATGAAGAATTGTTTAACGATTATGATTATGTTGTGGATGAAAAGGCAAAGACTGCTTCTCTTACTAAATCTGGTGTCGAGAAGGCTGAAAAATATTTTAATATAGATAATCTTACTGACTCTGAACATATCACCCTGCAGCATCATATAAATCAGGCAATAAAGGCTAACGGAGTAATGCAGCGTGACATAGATTACGTTGTAAGAGACGGAGAAGTTTTGATAGTTGATGAGTTTACAGGAAGAATTATGTACGGTCGCAGATATAATGAAGGTTTACATCAAGCTTTGGAAGCAAAAGAAGGAGTCAAAGTAGAAAAAGAATCCAAAACACTTGCTTCAATAACTTTCCAAAATTACTTCAGACTTTACAAAAAACTTTCAGGAATGAGCGGTACGGTTATGACTGAACAGGAAGAATTTCGTGAAATTTATAAGCTTGACATAGTTGAAGTACCGACGAATAAGCCTGTTATAAGAGAAGACCTTCCTGATGTTGTTTACAGAACTCAAAAAGCAAAGTATCAAGCTATTGTTGAAGATATAATAGAAAGTCACAAGAAAGGTCAACCGGTTCTTGTGGGAACGACTTCTATAGAAAAATCGGAGCTTTTGAGTGTCATGCTTAGCGCAAAAGATATAAAACATGAAGTCCTTAATGCAAAATACCACGAAAAAGAAGCCCAAATTATAGCACAGGCCGGTAAAAAAGGAGCTATTACAATTGCAACCAACATGGCCGGACGCGGTACAGACATAAAATTGGGTGGTAACGCAGAATATATGGCGGTCGCAGAACTAAAAAAATTGGGATATAATGATGATGTAATTACTGAAGCGACTGGTTTTTCTGAGATTGAAGATGAAAAAATAATTGAAGCCAGAAAAAAGTATAATGAATTTTATGAAAAGTTTAAAAATGAAATAAAAGGCAAAGCCGAAGAAGTTAAAAAGTGCGGAGGACTTTATGTTATAGGAACAGAACGTGCCGAAACTCGTAGAATCGATAACCAGTTAAGAGGAAGAGCAGGACGCCAAGGAGATCCCGGAAAGAGTAGATTTTACTTGTCGCTTGAAGATGACCTTATGAGACTTTTCGGAGGAGACAGGCTTCAAGCTTGGATGACACGTCTTAATGTAGAAGACGATGTTCCTTTGGAAGCTAGAATGTTGACTCGTTCTATTGAATCGGCTCAACGAAAAATAGAAGGCAGGAACTTTGCCATTCGTAAAAATGTTTTACAGTATGACGATGTTTTAAATCGCCAGCGCGAAATTATTTACGATCAACGTAATAAAGTTTTGGACGGCGAGGATTTGAGTGAGCAAATTCAAAAGATGATTGATGATACTGTTCACAAAGTTGTTGTAAGATATGTATCCAAAGATATTTCGGTTGAAAACTGGAACTTAGAAGGTCTTAAGAGTTACTACATGGGTTGGGTGCTTACTCCCGAAGATTTAGTTTGTGATTCAGTTGATTCACTCGGAATGACGGCAGAAGAAATTGAGAAATTCATAGTTGATCGTTGTCATGAAATTTATTCCAAACATGAAGAAATTCTTGGAGATTCCTCCACAAGGGAACTTGAAAGGGTAATACTTCTTTCTAATGTTGATGAACAGTGGATGGATCACATTGACGCAATGGAAGAGCTTAAACGTGGCATTAATTTGCGCGCTTACGGTCAAAGAGACCCCGTTGTTGAATATAGAGTAGAAAGTTTTGATATGTTTGATTCAATGATAGAATCCATTAGGGAAAATACTGTCAGAATGCTTTTATGTTTCAAGTTGAATATAGATACTCGTTCTTCAAGGGTTATTCAGTTTCCGGAAAATTAAATAAAAATTTTCTCCGCACTACATTAAATGTAAAGCGGAGATTTTTTGTTATTGTAGTTGTATAGTGTTTAATTATCCTCAGAAAAAACCACCGGGTATTCCGGTGGAAATTTTTAAAATTTTTTAATAAATTTAATCATGGAATTTTTTTGAAGGCAAAGGTTGATGTTTTTCACTCAGCTGTATAGTTTTCATGACTTGAGCCCATCCATTGGGATTTCCGTACCAGTTAGGATATTTTTTCCCTCCGTTTATAAATTTATATTCGATTACTTTAAGATTATCTTTGTTATAAATAATTCTTTTTTCGGGTGTTTCGGATTTTCCGTGTTTAATATTTATTAGATAAATTTTTTTGTTTGGATATGTTTTACCAAATTCTTTTATAAATTCTGTAAATTCCTTATCCGAATTATTTCGGTGACTTATAAGAGCTACAGATTTTGACTTTTTTATAGTATTTATTGTACTTTCAGCTCTTTTTTTCATCATACTGTCAACACGTTTTCTTTCTTGAGCGAACGGAACATTTTTCATGTAATGGTTGTGGCTTTCTATATGATTTTTTGTATCATACACGTAAAGTTTTCCGTAAAGTTCTTTTTTATTATTAACTCTTATTTGTTTAAAAAAATCTTTAAATTCGGTTTTAAATAGATGATTAACAGTTTTAAGAGAGTAATCAAACATCCAATCCAATGGAGAAGACTGAAACCTCAAATTATTTTCTCTCAAATATTTTGCGCAAACACAGTCATTTCCTATTGAAAAAGCAAAATCAACATTAATTTTTTCAGTTTCGTTAGATGTTTTAGAATTAGAGTTTTTAATTTGTGTTTCAGCATATGTAATACTATTTGAAATGAGGGGAAATAAAAACATTAA
>CAMEMA010000037.1 GCA_945926705.1 uncultured Clostridia bacterium | reverse complement strand
TAGGGCTTTGCCCGCATATGAAATACCACGCGTTTTACGCGTGGATGTTTATTACGTAATAAATATTTTATGAAGATATTGTCATATAATATTTTGTTAATTTAAGACTTTTTAAATTTTAAGATAATGAGAAAAATAAAAGAAAAAATCGAAACTGTAATTGCTAATATTTGAGAAATTCTTATTGAAGTACCGGGTATTAAAAGACTGTCCGTACGCAATTGCTCAATAGATAACCTTAAAAGACCATAAAATGCCGTATAAAGTAAAAAGATTTCTCCTTTTTTTGTGTCTTGTTTTAAATTTTTTAAATGTAAAATTATAAATATTAGTAAACAACCTATTGATTCGTATAAAAAACATGGGTGTACAGTTAGAAAATTTGTATTTTCACTTGACATCCCCCAAGGCAGATAAGTAATTGTTCCAAATGCTTCTTGATTCACAAAATTTCCCCATCGTCCTATTGCTTGTCCTATTACAACTCCGGGAGACATTAAATCCAGTACAGAGATAAATTGCTTTTTCTTGATTCTTGACACAAACCACAAAGTAATAATTCCGCCTATTATCGCTCCATAAATTGCAATGCCTCCTTCGGAAATCATAAAGATTTTATAGGGATTTTCTTTATAAAAATTACCGGGATAAAATAAAACGTAATAAATTCTTGCAAATACTATTCCTGTTAATGAAGAAGAGATTACAAAGTCAGAAAGGTCAGAATGAGAAATGTGATATTTATGAGCATGTTTACAGGTATATAAATATGCAATTAAAAAACCCAAAGCAATAATTATTCCATACCAATGTATGCATAAACCATTTAAATTTAATGCTATAGGGGATATTCTTAAAAATATCCCCAATCTTGGAAAGGTTACATTGTAAATTATATTACTATTCATTTTTGGGTTGAGCTATAGATATAGCAGAAAATTTACTATCTAATTTTGATTCTAGTGCTTGATTTGCTTTATTGATATTTGCATTTTGTAAAATATCGATGTACTCAAAGATATCTTTTCCCGAAAGAGAAAAATCAAGGGTAAGATTAGCAATACCGGAAATGCTATTAAACACTGATAGACTTTGGCCGTAAACTGATTTTTTAATTCTTTGGAATAATTCTTCATCAATACCGTTACTTTTTATTTTTTGAACGTGTTTTTTTATTATTTCAGCAGCTTTATAAGGATTTTTAGATTCTCCCGAAAAAATTACAGAAGAATAACCCGGACCTTCAAAATACTCGTTTGTAAATGATGATGTATTTATAAGTTCTTGTTCCATGAGTTCTTGATACATATCGGAAGTCCTTGAGCCTACACACTGCAATATTAAATCGCTGTACACCATTTCTTCGGTTGTGGCTCTATGGTTTTCGGAAACGTTTTCTTTAAAACCTATGCTAAAAATAGGGGAAGCAATATCAAAAGTTTGGATTATTTCCGGGTTCATTACTTCTTTAGGTTCTGTCGGGAAAAATCTTTCTACGCTTATTGGAGGCGAATATTTAAGTTTTTTATCTACAGAAGTAAAAACTGCATCTGGATCAACATTACCTACTACGCAAAGACACATGTTGTTGAGATTATAAAATGTATTATAACATTTATATAAAAGTTCAGGTGTAATTTTAGATATAGACTCAACAGAACCGGCAATATCATTCCTAACAGGATGATTTTTATACAAAGCTCCCAGAAGATTAATTAAAACTTTCCAATCGGGACTGTCTTCGTACATTTTTATTTCCTGACCTATTATTTCGCGTTCTTTTTCGACATTTTTTTCAGTAAAATATGGTGATTGAACAAAGTCAAGCAGTATATTCAAAGAATCTTCGAAATTTCCTGTGCACGAGAATAAGTAAGCGGTTTTTTCAAATGAAGTATAAGCATTTGCCGAAGCTCCAGTTTTAGCGAAGAGTTCAAAAGCGTCTCCTTCTTTACCTTCAAACAATTTATGCTCAAGATAGTGCGCTATTCCGTCAGGTACAACAGTATAACTTTCCTCTCCCGGTTTGCGAAACTTATTATTTACAGAGCCAAAATTTGTTCCGAATATTGCATAACTTGAAGCATATCTCTTTTTGGGATGTACATATATATCCAGCCCTGAAGGATGTTTCATATAGAAGTATTCTTCTCGTATAAGATTATTTTTTACCAATTTCGGTTTCATTCTTACTGATTCTCCTTTCCTGACAGTACGTAGACAGTATCCAATGTTATTTTCTTGGCTGCTATTATAACTTTTTCGCGAGAAATACTGTTTATTTTTTCAATTACTTCCTCAGGTGTTTGATTTTTTTTATCGAATGTTTGGGTACCATACCATGAATTTAAGGCTCCGGTTGAGTCTTTAACTTTTTCTAGTGTTTGACTCAAAAATAGTTTAGTTTCGTTTAGTTCTTTGTCTGTAAAATTTCCCAGTTGAATATCTTTTATTTGTTTGAGTATTTCTTCTTTGGCTTTTAAAATATTTTTTTCTTGAACTCCGCTTTCTATAAATATAATTCCTTTTTGAGCATTATACTTTGATGAACAGTAATAACAAAGGCTCAATTTTTCTCTTACGTTGACAAACAACTTTGATTGAGCTGTTCCTCCTAAAAGAGCGTTCATAACTTTTACGGATTCCACATCTTCACTTGGTTTTGCAATTTCTGTTCGGAATCCCATTACAAGTTTGCACTGAACGACATCCATTATTTCCTTTGCTTCTTTAATTTTGGAGGCTTTTTTAATAATTTTATTCTCATAAGAAAACACATTTTCTCTTTTGATTTTTGAAAATTGATTTTTAAATTCTTCCAATATAGGTTCATAAAATCCGGTTCCGGTCATTATTATTTCTATATTTCCCGACGTTAATAATCTCTGCCATGCATCATAAACATTATTCTCATCTAATTTTTTAACATTTTCGATATCTCCTAATGGGTCAATTCCAAATGGTTCGTCTTGGCACATTATTTTTAAACATTTCTTTTTGGCATACAGTTTTTTGTCGCTTAATTCGGAATTTATTTCTTCTATAAGTTGTCGTTTTTCTGTTTCTACGCTCTCTTTTTTAAATACATTGTTAGAAATATCGGGGTTAAAAATCATTTCACATAAAAGTCGTGTAGATTCAAGTACATTATTGGTGCCGTCCGTAATAAAACTGTCGTTTATGCAACTCATAGAGAAAGAGATAAGTTGGCTGTCTCCCATTTTGCCTACACTCGGAGAAATTGATGTACCGTAAAGTTCTTCAAGTTTTTTGCTTACACTTAAAAGAGAAGGGTATTTTTTACATGAATGCACCAAAAGATTTGGTATAAGAGCATTTTGAGAAGCATATTTTTCATCAAGAGAAGTAAAAATTAGAACAGATATGGTAGTTGTTTTGAACTTACTTTCAGGTATATAGGTAAAGTTAATATTTTTACCTATAACATGCTTTTCTGCATTTTGCATATATCGACCATCTCCAATTTTATTTTTTTATTTTATTTAAATTTTTCTTTTGCTTCTTTTTTTTCTTTGGTTTAAATGTAAAAAATATTCCCAAACACGACACGCTAATTAATAATATTCCACCATAGAGAAGCACAGAACCGTCATAAAGAAAATCTTTAACTTTTTCATTTGATTTTATAAAATTGAAATTGTTGCTTTCTTCTTCATTTTTCTGCGATGCAGAAGTCTTAATTATATTTAAGAAGTGACCACTGGCTGAGACTCGCTGCGATCTTATAACAAGCATTGATAAAAAAGTTAATGATAATAGATACGATACTAATTTTTTAATATTAATCTTCAATTATTCATCTCCCCAAAGTGTTTTTCAGATAAATATTACACAATCATGAAATATATTTCAAATTATAATTTTAATAGCTTATTTGTTTAATTTGAAATTTCTTGAATATCATATTATACTACGTATGATGTAAATGTATAGGATTTAGTGATTTTTTGGGAGGAACACTATTTTGGAGTATATAAATAACCTTATATGTGAAGCAATTAATTCAAGAAAAAAATCATACACACCCTATTCAAAATTTAAAGTAGGAGCGGCTCTTATAACTCAAGATAATGAAATATATGGTGGATTTAACATTGAATGTGCAGCGTATTCCGTGTGTAACTGCGCAGAGCGTACTGCTATTTTTAGAGCTGTTTTTGAAGGACAAAGACAATTTAAAGCCATCGCCGTAGTAGGCGGAAAGGAACTAGAAGAAGATGAATTTTCATCTTTTTGCCCTCCGTGTGGAGTTTGCCGGCAAATGTTAAGAGAATTTTGTAATCCAAAAGAATTTAAAATTATTCTTGCAAAAAAAATTTCAGAGTACAAAATTTATACACTTGAAGAATTACTTCCGGAAAGTTTTGGACCTGAAAATTTATGATTAATGTCGGACAATAACTAAAGAATTGATTTGGAGGAAATGATTTTGGATATGGAACTTAAGTGCAGAGAAATACGTAGAAGTATATTGACTGAAATAGGAACTTTAGGAGTGGGTCATATAGGCGGTTCACTTTCAGTTGTGGAACTTCTTGTCATGCTTTACAACAAACATTATACAAGGGGACCGATTTTTTGTCAATAGTTTTCGTGAAAAAGTTTATGGGAATCCCTATGCAATATGAACAAAAATTGTTGCACCCATCTTGCACTTTCAAATATGCCCTAACTTGCCGAGCCATTGTGATATGAATAGAACTCCAGGAATAGATATGACAACTGGTTCACTAGGGCAAGGTTTTTCTTGCGCTATAGGAGTAGCGTTGGCATCAAAACTCAGAAATGACGGAGCGACAATTTATACGATAATTGGCGATGGGGAATCTCAGGAAGGTCAAATTTGGGAAGCTGCGATGTTCGCCGCTCATCAAAACCTTGATAATCTTATCGGATTTACAGATTATAATAAATTACAACTCGACGATTTAGTCGAAAACATATGTTCTGTAGAGCCGTTGGCAGATAAATGGAAAGCATTTGGTTGGGAAGTAATTGAAGTTGCAAACGGCAACGACTGTAATCAAGTAGATGAAGCTATTTCAAGTGCTAAAGTTTTAAAAAAGCCGGTTATGGTAATACTTAACACGGTAAAAGGACGGGGAATAGGATTTGCAGAAAGAGCCGGAATATATAATCATAGCATGCCCGTTACCAAGGAAATGCTTGAAGAAGGTTTAAAAGAACTCAGAGGTGAATTTTAATGGAAATGCGTCAATTATTTGCTGTTGAACTTGAAAAGGCTATGATGCAGAATGAAAATATAGTTTTGCTTAATGCCGACCTAGCGAAACCCAACGGATTCGGAAGCTTTTCTGAAAAATTTCCACAAAGAGCAATAAATGTGGGAATAGCAGAACAAAATATGGCTTCTATAGCTGCCGGGATGAGCAGTTATGGATTTATTCCTTTCATATGCACTTTTACTCCATTTGCGACAAGAAGAATTTGCGATCAAATTGCAATTTCCATATGTTATTCTAAGCAAAATGTCAAAATAATAGGTACAGATCCGGGAATTAGCGCAGAGTACAATGGCGGAACTCATATGAGCTTTGAGGATATAGGGGTTTTAAGAAGTATTCCGAATATGGTCATATTTGAACCCGTTGACAATAATCAGCTTAAATGTATTCTTCCTCAGATAATAGATTATAAAGGACCGGTTTATATAAGGATGTTCCGAAAAGTAACACCTGATATCTTTGGAGAAGATGAAAAATTTAATCTTTTTAATGCAAAAACTATTAAAGATGGAACAGATGTCAGTATTTTTTGTTCCGGAATAATGGTTTCGGAAACGCTGAAAGCAAACAAAATTTTGGAAGAAAAGGGAATAAATGCTGAAATTATAAATATTCATACTATTAAGCCTATAGACGAAGAAAGCATTATAAATTCCGTTCATAAAACAGGAGCGGTTGTAACGGTTGAAAATCACAATATAATAGGTGGTTTACGCTCTGCAGTTGCTGAAGTGTTAAGTGAAAATTGTCCCGCTCCGCTCAGAAGTATTGGGATAAGAGATTCATTTGGTCAAGTTGGAAAAATGCCTTATCTTAAGGAAACTTATAACATGGATGCACAAAATATAGTTCAGGCTGTTTTATCAGTTTTAAAATCTAAGCCGTAAATATATATTTCATATTGAAATATTTTGATAAAAGTTGTAAACTGTTAGACATTGGTGTAATTTTTAAGGTTTGTTTTTACATTTTCGGGAGTGAATTTTATTTGAACAATGTTTGTTGTGTAATACTTGCCGCCGGAGAAGGAAAAAGGATGAAATCCAACATACCTAAAGTTCTTTCGCCGGTTCTTTTTGAACCTATGGTGGGATGGGTTATAAATTCCGTTGTAACATGCAGTATAAATAATATATGTATAGTTACAGGTTATAAACATGAGTTGGTAAGGGCTTATCTTTCTAGTTTGGGACATAACTTGGAGAGTGTTGTTCAAAATGAGAGGAAAGGTACTGCTCACGCAGTTATAACGGCTCTGCCGTTTTTAGAGAGATATTTAGACGGCAACGTTCTGGTTTTAAACGGAGATGCACCTTTTATAGATAAGGCTACTATTACAAAAGCCTATAAAATACACAAAAATTCAAATAATTCAGCTACAATAATTTCATCAAAACTAGATAATCCGTGCGGATATGGAAGGATTATAAGAAACAATTTTGATTATAATGTAGAAGCTATAGTTGAGGAGCAAGATGCAAGTTTTAGTCAACGTTCCATAAAGGAGATTAATTCCGGAGCATATTGGTTTAAAGTAAAAGATTTAGTAAGCTATCTTGATAAAATTACGAACAACACCTCTCAGAATGAATATTATTTGACATCTGTAATAAAACTTTTTATCGATAATGGACTTAGAGTAGATGCTTTTGAAACTTCTGCTTCTGATGTTACTCTCGGAGCAAATGATACATGTCAGCTTCAGAGGCTCAATGAGGTAGCGAGAAATAAAGTAATAGAAGGACTTTTAGAAAATGGAGTTAAGATTCCGTGTAGTGATGGGGTAATAGTTGGAAAGTGGGTTCAGATAGGTTCCGGCAGCACAATTTTACCCGGTACTATATTGAGTGGTAAAACCGTTATAGGAAGAGAATGTACTTTGGGACCTAATACTCAGATTATAGATTCTGTGATAGGTGATAATACTGTTGTAAATCAAAGTTACTGCATAAACAGTAATATTTCGGAAAATAAGGAAATTGGTCCTTTTGCCTCATTTGTAAATATTAATGATTTGCTGTCTACATGCTGTTAATTAGCAGCTTGGTTTATAATAAATATAAGAAGTATTAAAGTAAGGAGACATTGAATTATGGAGTGTCAAGGTAGAGTTATGAAAGTTTTTGCGGCAAATTCCAATCCTGAACTAGCTGAAAGTATAGCTCAGGAGCTTGGGTGTGAATTGGGAAAATCTGAAGTTAAGCGTTTTAGTGACGGGGAGATATCTGTTTCAATTCATGAATCGGTAAGAGGAGTTGACTGTTTTATAGTTCAGTCGACATGCGATCCGATTAATGAAAATTTGATGGAACTTTTGATTATGATTGATGCTGTGAAAAGGGCGTCTGCTGCAAGAATTACTGCGATTATTCCTTATTTTGGCTATGCTCG
>CAMEMA010000036.1 GCA_945926705.1 uncultured Clostridia bacterium | reverse complement strand
GAAGGTGGTATTATTCGTGACGGTTATAATAACGAAATTGACCATCTAAGAGAAGATATGAACGGAGGTAAAGGAACAGTCGCCCAAATAGAACAAAGAGAACGTGAACGTACAGGTATTCCAAAATTAAAAGTAGGATATAATCGTGTATTTGGGTATTATATAGAAATTTCAAATTCTTTTAAAGATAAAGTTCCGGAAGATTACATAAGAAAACAAACTTTAACAAACTGTGAAAGGTATATAACTCAAGAACTTAAAGATTTAGAATCTAGAATTTTATATGCCAGAGATAAGATCCATGAAACGGAATACAAAGTTTTTGAAAGCGTTCGTATAAAAGTATCAGAGAGCTTACCATCAATTGTAAAGTCCGCAACTATAATCGCTAATTTAGATGTAATATGTTCTTTAGCAGAAGTTGCATGTTTAAATAATTATGTAAAACCCTTAGTTGACGACAGTAAAGAAATGTTAATAAAAGAAGGCAGACATCCGGTTGTGGAGACTTTGCTTAAAGATAATGTGTTCGTTCCAAACAATGTTTTATTAGATAATTCAGAAAATACCGTTTCAATAATAACAGGTCCGAACATGGCTGGTAAATCTACATATATGCGCCAAACTGCACTTGCTGTTTTGCTTGCTCAAATAGGAAGCTTTGTTCCGGCGTCTGAAGCTAAAATAGGTATAGTAGACAGTATATTCACAAGAATAGGAGCTTCTGACGATTTAGCTTCCGGACAATCTACCTTTATGATAGAAATGAATGAGGTTGCTGAAATTATTAAAAATGCAACTTCAAAAAGTCTTTTGATACTTGATGAGATAGGAAGAGGAACATCAACATTTGATGGTATGAGCATTGCCAGAGCTGTTCTTGAGTACGTTGCGAATCCAAACACATTAGGCGCAAAGACATTGTTTGCTACACATTATCATGAACTTACTTCCATGGCTAATGAATATCCAAACATGAAAAATTACAGTATAGCTGTTAAGAAAAACGGAGATGATATTACCTTTTTGCGTAGAATTATTCCAAACGCAGCTGACGAAAGTTACGGCATAGAAGTTGCTAAACTTGCCGGTATACCGGATTGTGTGATTTTGAGAGCAAAAGAAATTTTAAAAAACATTGAAAATGATGAAGGAAAAGTAAGCTTTAAAAATGTTAATGAGGAAAAAATTAAAAATAATGTTCAAACTGAACTTAAAGAAACTTATTTGGTTGAAAACGAAATAGTTGAAAAATTAAAAAAACTTGATGTAAGCGTTTTAACGCCGATTGAATCAATGAATATTTTGTATGGACTTATAAAACTTGCCGATAAAGTTAAGAGTTCATAACTTGGAGTATTTCTAAATGAAAAAAATAAACATCTTAAATAAGCAAACTGCTCAACTTATTGCTGCAGGAGAAGTTGTGGAACGTCCTGCGTCAGTTCTTAAAGAGCTTATTGAAAACTCAATAGACTCGGGAGCAACTCGAATAACTGCAGAAATAAAATGTGGAGGAGTTAAATTTATAAAAGTTTCCGATAACGGGAGCGGAATTTATCGTGATGATGTAAAAAATGCTTTTCTTCGCCACGCAACAAGTAAACTTAAAAAAGCAGAAGATTTAAATGAAATATCCTCACTTGGATTTCGCGGCGAGGCATTGGCTTCGATATGTGCTGTTTCGAGAGTAGAGGTAATTACGAAATCGAAAGAAGAGTTTGAAGGAACACATTTTTACATAGATGCAGGTATAAACGGCAAAATTGAAGATTATGGATGTTCTAATGGTACATCAATAATAGTCAGAGATATATTTTATAATATCCCTGCTCGGATGATGTGGCAGAAGCCAATAATTGTGCATCTGTCATAGATAAACTTGCGCTTTCTCATCCTGAAATATCGTTTAAATTTATACGTGAAGGAAAAGAAGTTTTATATACATTAGGAGATAAAAAGATATCTTCGGCTATATATTCTGTTTACGGAAAAGATTTTTTCAATGGAATGATTCCTGTAGATTACGAACTTAATAATGTGAAAATTACGGGATTTATAAGTAAACCCACTTGTTCAAAATCCAGTCGCAGTATGCAAAATTTTTTTGTGAATAAAAGAGCTGTTAAAAGCAAAATTGGGTATTCTGCTTTGGAAGAAGGATTTAAAAATTCTGTTATGACGGGGAAGTTTCCATATTGCGTTTTGTATATAGATGTTCCTCCCGAAACGGTTGATGTTAATGTGCATCCCACTAAGACAGAAATAAAGTTTGCTAATGAAAAAGCTGTTTTTGAAGCAATATACTACGCTGTTAAATCTGCTTTAATATTTTTGAACAGTTCTTCGGGATTTGGTTCTTCCAACGGGGCAATAAGAATGAGTGAGTCATTTTCTCCGTACCATGAATTTAAACCCATAACTAAACTGAATAACTTGAAAACAAGTAAAACTAACAACGTTCTAAAAAATTTTTCTTTAAATAAGAATGAAGATACGAAAAATTTCGTTCAGCATAGTCTTAATAAAACTGAAAAAAAAGAGGAGGTTTCAGTTCAGAAACCTTTAAGTTCAGATGACAAAACAAAGGAAGTTTTTAAGAGTGTAAATGTCAGTAGAATAAATACAATTGATGAAGTCTTACCTAAAAAATTCGAAAAACCTAAAGTTGTTTCTGAAATTAAAAAAACTCCATCCACTTTTCACAATACTGTTTCCTACGAATTGCGAAACGATAAGGAATCCTTGTCTTTGTTCAAAAATTTTACAAAACACGATATAAAAATTATTGGTGAAATTTTTGATTGCTATATTATTGCACAGTATAAAAAAGAAATTATTTTAATAGATAAGCATGCCGCTCACGAAAGAATTATTTTTGAAAAATTAAAAAATAATAGTGAGGATAAAGAATCACAAATACTTTTAGAACCTTGTGTAGTAACCATGGAAAAAGAAGAGTATTCTGCTGTTGTAGAAAATTTAGATATGTTTTTAAAAATAGGTTACGAAATTGATGATTTTGGAAGTGGAAGTGTTATTGTCAGAAGTGCACCTATGTATATGAACATAAAAGAAATACCGGATTCCGTTTCTGAAATTGCAAACTATATAAAAGATAATAAAAAGTGTTTGGATACAAAAAAACTTGATTGGTTGTATCATAATATAGCGTGTAGATGTGCGATAAAAGGAGGAAAGAGAAGTTCTCCAGAAGAAATATGCGGTCTCGTACAGACGCTTTTAGACAATCCGGGAATCAAATATTGCCCTCACGGGAGACCTGTTTTTGTTTCGATTACAAAGAAATTTATTGAAAAGCAGTTTGGGAGGGTATAAACAATATGTCTGATAAGCTAAAGCCTATAATAGCGATAATTGGTCCTACTGCTTCAGGTAAAACCGAGTTGGGATTAAGTCTTGCTGAAAAATTCGGAGGAGAAATAGTTTCCGGAGATTCGATGCAGGTATATAAAGAATTTAAAATATCCACAGCTAAACCTACTCCTTATCAAATGCAAAAGATAAAACATTATATGATAGACATTTTGTCGGTAGAAGAAGAATTTAGTTCAGCAAAATTTAAAAAATTTGCTTCTGCATGCATAAACAAAAATCGTAAAAAAAATAAATTACCTTTTATAGTGGGCGGAACAGGGCTTTATATAGATTCAGTTCTTAAAAATACAGAATATGATTTTAACGAAAATAATTTAAAAAAATCTAGCATTGACCTTACAAAACTTGAAAATATTGAACTTATGGAAATTTTAAGAAAAATAGATATAAAAAGTGCCGAGAAAATTCATGTTAATGATGTGAAACGACTCAAAAGAGCAATTGAGTTTTTTTATTGTACAGGTTATCCCATATCTGAGCAAGTTGAAAATTCTCATAAAGTTCCTTCTCCTTATAAATCATGTAAAATAGGTTTGAATTTTAAAAATAGAAATATTTTGTATGAAAGGATAAACAATCGAGTAGATAAGATGTTTGAGCTGGGAATAGTAGATGAAGTAAAAAGAATATCAATGATGAAAATAGGTAAGACAGCAAAATCGGCAATAGGATATAAAGAGCTTCTAGATTTTATTGAAGGGAAATGCAGTTTAGATTGTGCAAAAGAAAATTTAAAACAAGCAACCAGACGATATGCAAAAAGACAGCTCACTTGGTTTAGAAGAGATAAAGAAGTAAATTGGATTTATTGTGACGAGTTTAATGATTTATCGAGTGTTTTGGAAAGATGTAGTAATATAGTAAATGATTTTTTAAACGAATTTGAAGGATAATTATGAAAAATTGGAAATTAAAAAAATTAATAGTTATATGTCTTTGTGCTTTACCTTTCTTTTGGATTTTGTTTCATTTTTTACTCTGTAAATTATTAAGTGGAGTTGAAACCCAACAAGTGCAATTCAATACACTTAAGGATACAATAGATACAGTAGGAATAGTGGTACGTGATGAATTTGTTATTGAAGATTCCGGAACCGATAAAAAAAATTTAAAGTATCTTTTTAGTGATGGGGAAAAAATTGCTAAAAATGATGTATTAGCAGAGATTTATAGTACCAAAAATGAAGCTGAAACGAGTTATAAAATTGATGAAATTAATAACGAAATAGAAATTTTGGAACGTCTTAATTCTTCAAGATATAACATTTCAAAAGGTGTAAATTTTATAAATAATGAAATAAACGATTTTATAAAAAATCTTTTAATTTCCTTGGGCGATTCTAAAATTTTAGAATCTTCAAAATATAAGAAGAAATTAATTTATTTGCTCAGTGAAAAACAAATTATAATGGGAAAAGACATTAACCTTAATGAAAGAATTGAAAATCTTAAAGCTGAAAAAAATAAGTTGTTGGCATCGACTCCAAAAAGAACTTCTTCTATTACTGTTCCTGAATCCGGAGATTTTATAAGTTCGACGGATGGATACGAAAAAATCATAGATTATAAAACGGTTCCTATTTCAAGATTTGAAAATTTTGATTTTGAAAGTATAAGCTCAAATAATTTAAAAAATAATACTTTAGGCAAAATAGTAAAATCAGAGACATGGTATGCTGTTTGTCAGATAAATTCACAAGATGCACAAAAAGTTCATATTAATCAAGAAGCGAAAATAAATGTTCCTTCTTCAGATTTTGCCTTTGATTTACCTTGTAAGATTGAATCTATATCTAAAAACTCAAAAGAAGGGTATGTTATGGTTATTTCATGCGATTATATGAATAAAGAACTTGCATTGATGCGTAAGGAAAATTTTAAAGTTAACTTGGGAGAATACAGTGGACTTAAGATAAAAAAGAGTGCAATACACAATTATTCCGGTGAAAACGGAGTTTTTAAATCGGGAGTTTATGTAAAATCTGGTGGATATTTAAAATTCAAACAAGTAAATCCTATTTTTGTTCAATCTTCGGAAGTTATATGTTCTTATAATTCCGAGCAATCTTTGGATGAAAAGTATTTACAGCCGGGAGATTTTATAATTGTCAGCGGTACGGATTTGTATGAAAACAAAAAACTTGTTTAGATTTAAATTTGATTTTTACAAACAATAATTACATTATATTATTAAATTTGAATTATAAATATTCTTTTTATATGTGATATTTTAAAGTTGAATAAATTTTAATAATTTTATAATAGTTTATAGTGAAAAAACAATTTTATTGTTGACATTTTTTTTTAGATTTATCATAATTATACTTGTAAAATTTTAATTCATAGTTATTTTAAAGATGTTAAAAGATGGTTTTTTTAGTATGAAAATGTTTGGATTTTGTTAGGAGGAATTATTAAATGGCGGGATTAGTCGAAAAGTTTAAGGAAATGTGGTCTCCTTCTGAGGATTATTGTGAAGATGAACGTGATGAAAAAGAGGAAGTATGCGAAGAAGAAAACGAAAGACTGAGACATAAAGATAGAAAAGATACTCAAAACAATCACGTTTTAAGTATACATGCAGCAGCTAAAGTTAAAGTGGTTTTGGTAAAACCTGAAAGATTTGGTGAAGAAGTAAAAAATATTGCCGATGAATTGTTAAAAATGAATACGATAGTTTTAAACCTTGAGGAAGTGGTAAAAGCAGAGTCTCGTAGAATTATTGATTTTTTAAGCGGAGCCGCTTATGCAAACGGAGGAAAAATAAAGAAAGTTTCGACTGATACTTTCATTGTTACACCGTGTAATGTAGATTTAGAAGGTGACGATGTTTTAGGGGAATTGGAAAGTCACGGAGTTTATTTTTGATACATTTAATAAAATAGTTAACTTCCAGAATTTTTAAGAGGTGCGTATATTTGCTAACAGTAAACGATATAAAAAGCGCTAGTTTTAGAAGAGCAAATTTTGGTGGGTATAAACCGGAAGATGTGGATGCCTTTATAGATGAAGTACAAATTTCATTTGAGCAAATGGTTAAAGAGAAAGAGGAATTGTTAATTACTATAAAGAAGCTAAACGAACGAATAAATAAATTTCATGAAGAAGACAATTCCATAAAAAGTGTCATACTCAATGCACAAAGGATAGCTGAAAAATCTTTAAGTGATGCAAAATCAAAGACGGCAGATATGATAAATAGCGCTGCACAGGAATCGGAAAAGATGATTGCAAATGCAAGGGAGAAAGTCTCTGCTCATGCCGACATAGCCAATAAATTGAAAGAAGCTTCTCTCAAACTTCGCAAACAATTAGAAGACATATATGAAAAGCATATTGAATTGATTAAAGAAATTCCGGAAGATATAGAGATTTCTGATAAGTCATGTGCCAAAGCTTTAGAAAGTGAAAAAGTTTCCACTTCTCAAGATAAAGTTGATATAAAAGATTTTAAATCTAATGATTTAGTCGAGAATATGTCTACCGGTGATATATTTTCATCGGATGAACTAGAGCAGCCACACAGAAAATTTGAAAATTTAAAATTTGGAAACAGAGCAATTTGTGATAAAGACAAACAAAAAAATCGTGGCGCTTATCTTGGAATATTTAAGAAAAAATAAAAATGAGAGCTATTTTCTAAGATCTGCTTTTTAAGAGCAGGTCTTGTTGGTTTTCATTGAAATTTTAAGTACATTTATAATATAATAAATTCATATAAAATTAAAAATGCTCGAAAGGACTTAACTTTATGTCACAGGATTATAATAGTACATTGAATTTACCCAAAACAGATTTTTCCATGAGGGCAAATTTATCTGAAAAAGAACCAAAAATTTTAGAATACTGGGAAAAAATTGGTATTTACAAAAAGATTCTTGAAAAAAATAAAGACAAACCTTCATATATTCTGCATGATGGTCCTCCTTATGCTAACGGGGATATACATTTGGGACACGCACTCAATAAAATTTTAAAAGATATTGTTGTAAAATATAAAAATATGAACGGGTTTAAATCTCCTTACGTTCCAGGATGGGATACTCACGGTCTTCCTACGGAAATAAAAGCGCGAACCAAGTTCGGTGCTGAAAAAGCTAAGCAAATGTCTGACTTGGAAATACGAAGTTTGTGTAAAGAATTTGCTCTTGGCTATGTCGAAAAACAAAAAGAGGGATTTGAGCGTTTAGGAGTTTTTGGAGATTGGAAGCATCCTTACATTACGCTTTACCCTGAATATGAAGCAAATCAGATAAGAACTTTTGCAAAAATGGCGTCGAAAAAAGGAACTATATATCGTGGACTTAGACCAGTTTATTGGTGTCCGTCTTGTGAAACTGCTTTGGCAGAGGCTGAAATTGAATATCATAATGATAAATGTCATTCTATTTATGTTAAATTTCCTTTGGTTGACGATAAAGGAAAACTTTCTAAAATGGGAGTTGATATTTCCAATACGTACTTTGTAATTTGGACCACAACTGCGTGGACTT
>CAMEMA010000035.1 GCA_945926705.1 uncultured Clostridia bacterium | reverse complement strand
TAAACTAAAGTATTACGGTGTACAAATAATTTTCTTGATGTTTCGGAAACATTTAAGCTGTTTTCAAAAAATTTCTGGATTGTAAATAAAGTTTCTTGGTCCATAGCTTCAACTGAACCTTTCTTAAACACTTCTTTAAGAAAAGTTTCACACAATGTGGTGGGCAACTGATAAACCAAACGGGCAATTCCCAAATGATCGTATGTGATAATACTTTTTTCCGTATCAAATACCTTTCCAACTTCTATAGATACTTGCGCTTCTTTAAATGAACGAGCTAATTCTCTTATTCCGCTTACTATGCTTCCTACGCCAACAACACTGTGAGTGTAATACTCTCCTGATAAAGTATCTACTATTGAAGCGGCCAATTTTTCTAGAGATTTTGTATCGGTATCTTTACGAACTTCCTTAACAAGAGCAATATCGCGTTCATTTATGTTTATAACAAAATCTTTGGTTTTATCCGGGAACAAACTTTGAATGACTTCATAAGGAGAAGCATCTGATTTCGAAGTTATTTTGACAATCATACATACTCTATTTACATCAGAGTTAAATTTAAGCTCACGAGCTTTAAGATATATATCTCCTGGCAAAATATTGTCAAGCAACACATTTTTTATAAAATTTACTTTGTCATATTTCTCATCATAACGCTGTTTAACACTATTCATTGCGACAGAAAGCACGGTTGCATCTTTTTTGGCAGAATCATCTGTACCGCTTACAAATACGGCAAAATCAGTATGAGAAGAGCATCCGAAAGGTTTATAAGTGTAGTTTTCAGAAACAAACATATCTCCCTGAGACACTGAACCCGATTTAACGGAACTCATGGTTTCTCCTATTTTGGAAGGGTCACTGCAAGCAAGTATTATACACGAATCATCGATAACTCCTACAGTTCTGCCTATTACATCGGCTGTTTGATGAATTATGTTTTGGAATAATCTGTTAGACATAATATACCTCTTTCTTTTCATTAATTATCACATTTAAATTTTATACATGTACATAAATGAGTGATTCTTTTATCAATTATATACAATTAATTAATTTTTTGCAATATACTATTTTGAATCTTCTTGAGAATTGTAACAAAAATTACGTTTTGCACATTATAAAAAAATAAATTGATTATTTATAGTTAATTAACAATATTTTTCAAATGTATTTTACGTATACAAAAGTCATGCTATCCACGCATTACTACCTCATTAATTTTATTCGATATATTTCCCACCATTGTCATATATATTTTTTAAAGTTTCTAATGCTTCTTCTTCTGCTTGTGGACTTGAACTTTCTTTTCGGTTTAAACAATCATATATTCCAAATTTATAGTTTTTATATCGCTGACCAACATCGTTTACTAAAACATAATACGGTCCTTTTCGTCCTATAAAGCTGTCACCTGTTTTATGATTGTATTGAGGTGTTAAAGAATCTTTTTTAAATTTTTTATCAGCTAATTCTTTTACTTTTACAGATTCTCTTAAAATATATTCGCCATATTCGCCTGCGCTTTCTTTTAGTTTTTTTAATTCTGCTGTTGCACTGCTTAATACTACATCCATATTCCAATCAAATACCCAATATTTATCTAACTCTTCTCTAGCTTTTTGCTTAGCTTTTTCTTCAGCCTCTTTCTCTTCGGCTTCTTTCTTAGCTTTCTCTTTAGCCTCTTTCTCTTCGGCTTCTTTTTTAGCTTGTTCCAATTTTTGCTGACATGATTTTATTTCCTCTAGTATTTCTTCCCATTTTTTTTCCGGAAAATTTTCGTTAATTTTGAACAATGCATTAACAATACTTTGGACATCTTCTGATTCTTTAATTTCTTCCGACATTTTATTAAAAATAGTTTTGCACAAATTCATTTCAATTTTTATATTATTTCCCAAATTTAAGTCTTTTGAGTCGTATTCAGGATTTTTATTACCATATATTAGTTCGTAATTTGTAATGCATTTCGAAATTTTTGTTCTGAAACCTTCGTCTTCATAATATTTTAAATACAGTTTTTTTAATTTTTTATACTCATCTTTTTTTCCGGAGAATATACTTTTAATTTTTTTAATTAATCTTTTACCCAGTCCTTGTTTTTTAGACTTTTTCTGTTCTTCTAATTCAGTGTTTATATCTTCTATTAATTTTGTTGCATATTCTTCAACCTCATTAGGTACTTTAAAAACTATTTTCAATTTCAATAAATCTTGTGCCATAAAAACCTTCCTCCTTTTAAATATTTACAAACTAATTAATATTATATATTATGAACATAAATTGTCAATAGCTTAACTTATTTATAGTTCATAAAACTATATAAAAATTACTGCTAACGCAAATATTTATTACGTCAGCAGTACACTTTACTTTCTAATCCGAAATTAACTTTATCAGCTCGTCAAGATTTAAAAATGATTTTTTACCGGTCTTTCTAGTTTCCACTTCCAATAGATGTTCCTTACTATATTTTTTACCCATAATTATCATATAAGGGAATCCTAAGAGTTTAGCATCTTTAATTTTAGAACCCAATGTATCGGCTCTGTCATCCAAAACAACATCGATATTTTTAAACTTTATATCAGCATAAATTTTTTCAGAGTCTTCACTATTTTCAGGAGTTGAAATTATAATACATTTATATGGAGCAACTGATTTCGGCCAAATTAAACCTTCTTCATCGCAATTGTTTTCGCATATAGCTCCTAAAGTACGATTTACTCCTATACCATAGCAACCCATAAAGTAAGGTTCTTTCTTTCCGTTGGCATTTACAAAATACCCATTCATATTTTCGGAATAAAATCTTCCCAATTGGAAAATATGTCCCAATTCAATACAAGGAACTTCTTTCAAATTATCTATTCTGAATTCGGGATTATTTTGTTTTATCTCTTCAAGCATTTCTGGATACTCAAGAACTTCCGTATTTAATGCTATTCCCGATTTTTCATCCATTAAAACTTTATCTTCACCTACCGGAGAAGGACACATAAATTCTTCAGAAACTTTTCCGCCCATGTCTGCACTTACCGCTTTTACGGGAATAGCGGTAAGTCCCAAATCGGAAAATATTTTAATATAACACTCTTTCATAGCATTATATTCTCTTACCATATCTTCTTTATTAGCATGAAAGCTATATCCATCTTTCATTAAAAATTCTTTACTGCGTAAAAGCCCGCCTCTTACTCTTATTTCGTCTCTGTACTTATTCCCTATTTGAAAAATATTTATAGGCAAATCTTTATAAGAAACAATATTTTCTCTTATAAAATCCAATACAATTTCTTCACCTGTAGGTGCAATGCAATATTCACCGTTACGCCCCTCAAAAGTAAACATATGTTTACTTTTAGCATATGTACTCCATCTGCCGGAAGCTTCCCATATATTTTTAGGTTGAATTATTGGTAACGAAACTTCTGAGCACTCATAATTTTCTAAATTTTTACGTATAATCTCTATTATTTTATTTCTTGCTCTGACAAGTAAATTCCCCATTCCATATATACCTGCGGCATGACGTTTAAGCTGTGTTGATTGAAATTCCTGTGAAAGTGCCTCGTCTTGCCCACGATGATGTCTGGTTTTAATACCCATTTTACTCATTCGCATAAAAATTTCACTCCATTATTACATTTTATTACTCGCCGTTTGGTTTTGTAATGTATTTGTAAAGTATTATTATATCACACTCTTAAATACATTTCATCATTATGTATATTGCATTTGAAACAGCACAAAATATTTAAAAAGTATAGATTGGAGAATTTTTATGCAAGAAAATTTAATTCAGGCTACTATTCATTCTCTTGTATCCATAGTTATACTATTCATATTTACAAGACTTGCAGGGAAAAAACAAATATCTCAACTCAGCTTTTTTCATTATGTCAGCGGAATTTCAATAGGTTCTATAGCTGCTGCTTTTGCCGTCGATATGGATATAGACTTTCCGGAATTTTTAGCAAGTATGGCAATATACGGAATATTTCCATTAATTTTGGCGTGGATAAGTATTAAGAGCTCTAAGGGAAGAAAAATTCTCAATGGTGCTCCCACAATACTTATTCAAGATGGGAAAATAATTGAAAATAATCTAAAAAAAACACGCATAAGTGTTGATGAATTACTTGAGGAATGCCGTCTAAAAAACGCTTTTAACATTTCTGAAGTAGAATTTGCAATTTTGGAAACAAATGGAGAAGTAAGTGTAGAGTTAAAACCACAAAATTCACCTCTTACTCCAAATGATATGGGAATTGAAACTCAATATAAGGGATTATGTGCTAATTTAATAATAGACGGAGAAATAAAAACCAAAAATCTCGAAAATATAGGTAAAGACCATAAATGGTTAAAATCAGAATTAGAAAAATGTGGAATAACAGATCTATCAGATGTCTTGCTTGCTTGCATGGATTCATCACAAAAAATTTCAATATACAAGAAAAGCGATACTCCTAAACTAAAAGCCATAATATAACTAAAAGCCGATAACATCAGCTTATTTAAGTTAAACTCATAAAATTCAATTTTTCTAGTCTGAATCAGATTTAGTTCTATGGACCGTGCCTCTAGTATGATGAGGAGGTGCATAAATAGAATAAAGTTTAAGTGGAACTTTTCCGATATTTACTATATTATGCCATGTCCCTGAAGGAATAAAAACAGCAAATCCTTCTTTTATGGTTTGTCTAAAAGTTAAATTTTCCTTAATTTTTCCCATAAAAACTTGACCGATTCCACTTTCTATTTTTAAAAATTGGTCAGTATCAGTATGTATTTCGAGTCCTATAGATGAAGAAGGCTCGATATTCATAATTGTTAATTGCATATAAGTGCCGGTCCATAGGGTACTTCTAAAATTTTTATTTTGTTCTGTAACCTTTTCAATGTTGATTACAAAGGGGTCATTCCCATAATCATTTGTAATTAAAAACTGTCCATTTCTATTGCTTCTATAATTATTTCTCATAAATTTCTCCTTCAAATAAAACATTTATAATATAATCTATGTTTAAAGATGAAATTATATGAAAATTCAAATTTTATTTGTTGTATTCAAGATCGGTTACTTTCCAATTTTCTAGTATATTAGCCATGTTTTTAGCATATTGCTTCGCTTTTTTTAAATTATGGTCTTTATAATTACCACATTCTTCACGTGAAGCACCCGGAATATTTCCTTCGAAATTTTCAATAAAATGAAATGTCTCTTTTATGAGATTTAAAGTTTTTTCATGTTCCAAATCTCTTATAAGTAAATAAAATCCTGTACGACACCCCATAGGACCAATGTAGATTATATTTTTTGAGTATTCACTATTGCGAACGTATGTGGCAAAAATATGTTCAAATGTATGTATTCCGTCATTTTCCAAATATGGAGGAGTATTGGGTTTTACCATTCTTATATCATACGTAGTTATATCTCCATCTACTCTGGAAATATATACTCCTTTTTCAAATTTATCATGATTTATTTCAAAACTTTTTATTTTTTTCATAGTTAAAAATTTATCTCCTAAATAAAATTGCCCTATGTTGTAAAATAACATAGAAGCAATGGTTTTATTATTAATCGCTGGTGTACGGTAATAATGCCATATAACGTGCACGTTTAATTGCTACCGTTAGTTCACGTTGATGTTCCGCACAAGTTCCAGTAATTCTGCGAGGCAATATCTTAGCTCTGTCTGAAATAAAACGCCTCAACTTTGAATAATCTTTATAATCTATTGATTTGCAATTTTTGTCCGAGCAAAAATTACAAACTTTTTTTCTTGCTCTTCGCATGTTACGTCTTTCTGCCACTATTAATTAATCCCCCTTTTATTCCCACTTAAAATGGTAAATCATCATCAGTTTCGATAGTTTGAAAATCTTCGTTATTGCCGCTGGAATAAGGTATATTATCTGATACTACAGGTGAAGATACATTTGACTCTGTAGAATTCAAAGATGCACTTTTTTTAGACTCGGCAAATTGAACATCTCTAGCAACAATTTCAAAAGCTTTTCGTTTATTTCCATCTTTATCCTGATAAGTTCTAGTTTGAATAGAACCTTCAACGGAAATTAGCTGTCCTTTGCCAAAATACTTACAAACGAATTCTGCTGTTCTCCACGCTACAATGTCGATAAAATCAGTCTGTTTTTCTTCTCCGGGACGTGAAAATCTCCTATTGACGGCGATTGTAAAAGATGTAACCGCAATATCATTGGGTGTATGTTTAAGCTCCGGATCCGCTGTCAATCTACCGGTCAATACAACCACATTCAACATTACTACAGTCACTCCTTACTTTGATTCTTTTTTAATAATCATAGACCTTAATATTCCATCAGTTATCTTACTGATACGATCAAGTTCTTTTGGGAACTCCGAATTACTTTCAAATTCAAACACAACGTAATGACCTTCCGGCTCTTTGTTGATAGGATAAGCAAGCTTTCTTTTTCCCCAATCGTTTACATCAGTAAGCTTGGCACTTGTTTCTAACAAATTTTTAAACTTATTTATTATTTCTTCAGTTTTTTCTCCTACTTTGACAGAAACTACCAACATAAATTCGTAAGAATTTTTTAATTCTACCATACTTCAAAACACCTCCCTTTCGGACATACGGTCTTACTTTATGAAAATAAGACAAGGAATGGTTATAAAAATAAACCTCAATAATTCTACCACTTTGTTACTATCAAGTCAACGATAATTTTTTAAGTTAGATGTATTTTTAATGTGTTAAATTTTATTGACTTACAAAGTATAATAATGTATAATTAAATATATCGTTAAAGCATTTTAATATTTTACAAATATAGGGGAACATTATGATTAAATTTATAAAAAAGAATTTGTTATTTATTTTCGTAACAATGTTTTCAATATTGGTAAACTTTAATAGTGCGTCAGCAAACGCTCTGAAGACAACGCAGACACCGCAAAAATCAAAAAATACTTTCTCTCCTACTACTCCAGGCGGGACACAACATCATGTAACAATCAGAGCCGGTAAAGATCAAATAGAAAAAGAAATAGAAAAAATCAAAGAGCGCTTATTCAGACATAATATAATTATGGATGGTGGAAAATATGGCTCTGTGGCTAGAATAAAAGGATATGAAGTTCATCACCTTATATCATCAAGTTTTTGTAGAAAACATCCTGATTTAATTTCCGTGAATCAAGCACCTGCATTGAGCATACCGATAGTATTGCACAAACTGACGGGAAGTCATCCTGCTTCAGGAAGGAGTAAGGAGTATCTTGAAAAAGAGGAAACATTATATAACGAAACCAATAGTTTAAGAAAAGTATATCTAATGGGACTAAAAGATTTAGAAAGAGCATTGAAATTATATACAGAGAAATGTTTGGGCATGGATGACTATAATGTTAAATCAGAAATTACTAATACTCCTGTAAAAAACGCACAAAAAGCAGCTGAAATTGCATCTTTAAAAAAAAAAGTCGAAAAAAAAGGAGGTTCCGAGAATAACCCCCTCATTCCAAAAACGCTTTTCGACGAGCTAAAATGTCAATTAGATTTTTCATTCTTAGACTCTGAATTTGAATATGCAGCTGATTGTTTTTCATAAAGCTCTTGTTTAGTCAATGATTTAAGCCCTTCTACTTCAGATTTTATTACTGTCATTTTTATTTTTTCTCCATCCAAAACTATGTTTGAATATTTTTCCGAAGCGAGTTTATTGGATTTTATGCTTTCATAAGCTGTTTTAGCTTTTTCTTCAGTTGAGTATTTACAAATAACTGTAATATCATCCAAAACATCATCTTTATAATTATATGATGTTGTACTTAAACAATTTCCGTCATTGTAAGCGACTACCACCGCTTTTCCTTCATTGGTAACTTTG